>NZ_DAIUEH010000008.1:0-119608 GCF_036845245.1 Methylobacter sp. | reverse complement strand
TTATTTTAACCCTATAAAGATGGGTGCCATACTGATTATTTAGGAAAGATGACTATTGTAGAAGAGTTGAATAAGTATGAGTTTAGTAGAGCACTTTGCTACGCTTGAAGACCCTCGAATTGAACGTAAAAAGCTTCATTGCTTAATTGATATCATGGTCCTCAGCGTCTGTGCAATCACTAGCGGAGCCGAAGGATGGCAAGGCATTGCCGACTTTGGTCATGAGAAGTTGGACTGGTTGCGTCGTTTTGTTCCTTTGAAAAACGGCGTACCTTCTCATGATTGCCTTGCTTATGTGTTTGCCCGAATTTCTCCCGAAGGCTTCCGGTCTTGTTTTATGGCCTGGGTCGAAGGGATTAGGGAAAAAACGGACGGCGAGGTGATCGCTATAGATGGTAAGGCTTCCCGAGGATCGAAGGATCGTAAACAGGGAAAATCGCCTTTACACCTCGTTAGCGCATGGGCTTGCGCTAATCGATTGGTGCTTGGGCAGGAAGCCACCGCCGAAAAATCGAACGAAATTACCGCCATTCCCAAGCTACTGGAGTTGCTCGATTTGAAGGGCTGTATCATCACTATTGACGCCATGGGATGCCAAACGGCGATTGCCCAGCAAATCATCGATCAGAGCGGCGACACTGTGTTGGGTCTCAAAGACAATCAGCCCTTATTGCACGAAGCGGTGAACGATTATTTCACACTGGCGCAAAGAAACCACTTTAAGGGCATCAAGCATAACTATGCCGAAGAAACCGACAAAGGCCATGGGCGGTTGGAGATTCGTCGCTACTGGATTTGCGACGACATCAACACGCTGCCAAACCCTGCGCGCTGGGCGGGATTGCACAGCATTGGCATGGTGGAGCGCGAATGCATCAGCGCAGGAAAAACTAGCCTTGAAAAGCGTTATTTCATCAATTCCATTACTGCCGATGCCAAGCTTTTTGCTCATGCGGTACGTTCTCATTGGGGAATAGAAAATCGTCTGCATTGGCGATTAGATGTTGTCATGCGGGAAGACGATTGTCGAATTCGAATAGACAGTACTCCTGTAATTTTAGCTATGCTTCGTCATCTGACCCTAAATTTATTTGAGATGCTGCCTTCTAAACTGAGTCTCAAGCAAAAACGTTTTAAGGCGGCTTTGAGTGATGACTTTCGTGAGGATGTGGTATTCGGCCTAAAATTTTAATGCGTTTGCCCTGATCATGAAGTCTGGCCGTAGTGCAGCGGGTACAGACTTCATGTATCATAAACCAAAATAGTAGCGATCAGCCTATGAGTACCCTATAATAAAAAAATATGCCGCTTAGCATCCCGCCCTAGCTACAGCCCTTAAAGCGCTTGATTATAATATATAAAGGGATTCCTTGGTTTTGAACAAAGATTTGTATCCTCATGCCGGTTGACCCTCTGCTTCTTAAGCAGTTTGATCTTTTCAAACCGATACCTGATGACATTATTCGCCCACTAAGTCAGCACGCACAACTGGTAGAGGTGCCTCGACGTAAGGTTGTCATGGAGAAAAATCAACTCGCTCACTCTCTTGGCTTATTATTGGATGGGCGACTGCAAGGAGTCGACATTACTCTCGACGGACGGGAAGCAGGACTTTATTTTGTGGAGCCAAGCGATTTTTTCGGCGAGCTTGCTGTTGTAGATCAACTGCCTACTCATGAATTTGTGATTTCATTGGCACCATCGCGTTTCGTCACCGTACCGGCGAAAATCATTTTGCAGCTTATTAACGAGATCCCGCAGGTGGCCGCTATTGTCAACGCCCGACTGGCTCGACGCTTGCGCGAAACGCTCGCACAACGAACACTGCTAACCATGCCCTCTCCGCTGCAACGCGTCTGCGCACAGCTGATCCAATTAACTATAAAAACCCCCTCTGGAGAACAAGTCATTACACTCGCCCCCACTCATCAGGAAATTGCGATCATGATCAATGTCACACGAGAAACAGTCACCCGTGTGTTTCAAAAACTACAAACAAATGGCGTTATTGTGCGTAATGGCAATGCCTTGGAGATCAAAAATATTCAGTACTTGAACCATGTTGCAAGTGGAGAGCAAGACGAATAATCTGCCTTTCTCATATTGAAGCATTTCTTATTTTTCAGCTGACCGTCCGCTAGTCTGCCGCTGTACGATCAGTAAAAACACTTATCGCGTAGATAATTTTTATCTGCGATAATAAATTTTTAACATTTTGTGGTTTTCCCCTGATTTTATTTTGAACTCGACAACACCCCGTTTTTTAAACATATTTCTCAGCTTACAGAGAAATTACCCCTTAATCCTGCAAATGGTCAAACGCGAAGTTATCGGTCGTTACCGCGGCTCATTTCTGGGTTTATTATGGTCGTTCGTTAATCCCGTTCTGATGCTTATAATTTACACTTTCGTGTTTGGTTTTGTATTCAAAACACGATGGGGGCAAGGCGACACGGACAAATACGAATTTGCTCTGGTGCTGTTTACCGGTCTGATCGTATTCAACCTGTTTTCCGAATGTATTTCGCGTGCGCCGGGACTTATCCTGGCCAATATCAATTACGTCAAAAAAGTCATTTTTCCACTGGAAATATTGCCTTGGATAGCCCTGGGCTCTGCTCTTTTTCATGCAGGCATCAGCATATTCGTATTACTGATTTTTTTGACCGTGCTCGGTCATGATTTTTTCTGGACCATGCTATGGTTGCCGGTCATATTGCTGCCGTTTTTGGTGCTGATTATGGGCTTATCGTGGATACTGGCATCTATCGGGGTTTTTATCCGGGATGTCGGACAAATTGTCGGCATGACGCTAACCGTACTAATGTTCATGAGCCCCATCTTTTACCCTTTGAGCTCTCTGCCGATAGCGGTAAGCAAATACCTGCTTATGAACCCGCTCACTTTAATTGTTGAACAAGTTCGTAATATTTTAGTGTGGGGACAACAGCCGAATTGGAGCTATTTAGCTATATACAGCGTCGTTTCCATTGCCGTTGCCTGGTTAGGCCTATTCTGGTTTGAAAAGACCAAAAAGGGATTTGCCGATGTCCTTTGAACCTGCCATCAGTATCAAAAATCTAAGCAAGTGTTATCAACTTTACGCCCAACCGCAGGACCGTCTAAAACAATTTTTACGGGGGGGACGCCATCAATATTACCGTGAATTTTGGGCATTGCATGATGTCAGCCTTGATATCATGCCTGGCGAGGTTTTGGGCATTGTCGGACGCAATGGCGCGGGCAAATCCACTCTGCTGCAATTACTTTGCAATACCCTGAACCCCACCTCCGGCAGCGTCGATGTCCGCGGTCGCATCTCTGCGTTGCTGGAACTCGGTTCCGGTTTCAACCCGGAATTCTCGGGACGGGAAAATGTGTATCTATCCGCTTCCATTTTAGGGCTGTCCAAGCAGGAAATCGACGCACGATTCGAAGAAATTGTAGATTTTTCCGGTATCCGCGATTTTCTTGATCAGCCGGTCAAAACCTATTCCAGCGGCATGTATGTACGCCTGGCTTTCTCGGTAGCTACCACCGTCGATCCCGATATTCTTGTGGTAGACGAAGCCTTGTCGGTAGGGGATGGCGAATTTGCCCGCAAATCCTTCGAGCGCATCCGCGGCATGAAAGAAGCGGGCAAAACCATTTTGTTCTGTTCACATTCCTTATATCAAATGGAAGCCTTTTGTGATCGGGTGCTATGGCTGGATCATGGCAAACTGATGCTGTTAGGCGAACCACAAGAAGTAGTTCGGCGCTACAGCGATTTTTTGCTCGGCAATATCGGCGAGGCGAAAACCGAACTTGCCGCACCGATAGCGAACAGTCCTTCTCCGCCACAAGGCCACGCCCGCTTCAGTCACATCGAAGTCAGCTTGGACGGCATAACAGACCGAATATTGCATGGCCGCCCGGGTGAGAACACCTTATCCATTCGTTTACAATTCGAATCCGATCCCGAATTGCCCATACCCACTGTAGGTGCAACCATTGATTACGGTACCTTGGTAACCGTAGCCTGCGCGGTCAGCTGCTTTGAAAATATTGCCATCGAACGCGACGAACATGGAAAAGGAGAAGTCACTCTCGAATTCCCCAATTTACCTTTGCGCAAAGGGGAATACCGTGTAGCGGTTTACCTGGCCAGCGAAGATGCTATTCATATCTATGACAACGCACTGGACGTGGCCTCCATCAAGATCGAGGACTCCTTGCCTTCACCGGGCCTGGTGAGTTTGCCCTGCCGATGGCAAACTTCAGCGGGTCACGCCCCCCTATCAGCCCCTATCTTGCGTTCGAAAAGTGCCGAACGGCAATTGACCAAATTATTTACCGGCCGCCCATTCTGGGTTGATTATGCCGACAGTTTGGAACTAGCCAAAACCGGCATTTTTGAACCGGTTGAAACCGCATTGGCGCAGGCACTTATAAACCCGGGAGACCGGGTATTCGATATAGGCGCGAACATCGGCTATTACACAGCCTTGTTCGCCGATTGGGTCGGACCGTCGGGGATTGTGGATGCTATTGAGCCGGATCCGGATAATTTCGCCTTATTGGACGCCAATACCCAGGATTTTCAAAAAACTAATCGCGTTCGCCTGCATGCGCTGGCGCTTGGCGCAGCTACCGGCACCGCCAAACTTTTCCGTAGTAAAGACAATATCGGCATGCACCGGCTCTACGACTCCATTTGCTGCGACGAATCTTTCATGGAAGTTCCTGTCTGCTGCGGCGATGACCTTGCCCTGGCTCCTCTCGACTTTATTAAGATCGACATCGAAGGCTACGAAATATTTGCGTTGCGAGGATTAAGTAACACACTGGCCGCAAGCCCAAACGTAAAAATTTTATGTGAATTTTCCCCTCTTTCGATGATGGAAGCAGGTATTCAGCCTGTTACATGGATGGAATGGATTGAAAACCAGGGCTTCAGCGCCATCGCCTATAACGGTACGGTATGGTCGCCACTGGAGCATGACCAGCTGAAACAAGAACTGGACTGTTTAACCAAGCTTGATTTCATCGGACTCACATCGGAATTAAGAAAACATAGTAACGCCTCGATCGCCGACGCCGCTGTAAAAGCAGCAACAGAATGCGGTTATCCCCGACCTATCCTTGAAAACCTGCTGCTCGTGAAGCAGCAAACATTGCAAGAGCTCACCGACAAAAGCATTGTCTTCAGTTTGAACAAGTAATGCGGCGAGAATGAATCATGCTACTGTATAAAAACTTTACATTCCCATTGAACGCATACTCCCATATCCTTTACAAGGATTACGGCAACTTCCGGCATCTGCACTACGGCCTGTTCGAACAAGACAACCAAAGCTTCGACAAAGCGCAACAACGCGCAACCGACTTTCTTTTTTCGCATTTGCCACCGTGCCCATGCAGAATCCTTGAAATCGGCATTGGCTTAGGCATCACGCTCTCTAACTTGGTAAAAGCAGGTTACGATGCGACAGGGATCTCCCCTGACGCAAACCAAATCAACTACGCAAAAAATCTCCATGGAGAAAACCTGCCCACCTTCTGCGAGCGATTGGAAGATTTTACCGATACACAAAAATTCGACCTGATTATTTTCCAGGAAAGTGCGCAATATATCGATACCGAAACCCTCTTTCGTAAAGCCTCCAGCTTATTGCGTGACGAAGGCCAAATCATCATTATGGATGAAATATCGCTACATAAATCCTCCGAGCCCGGCCTACCGCTGATCGATGATTACATTTCCCTGAGCGACGCATCGGGTTTCGATATTATCGAACGACTTGACTTAAGTAGCCAAGCTGCGCCGACCAATGCCTATCTCTTGGACGCCGTTACGAGGTATCGCGAGGACTTGATTCGCGATCTCGATTTACCCGGCGAACAAATTGACGGATTGATCCATTCCCTCCAAAATCATCTCAATAAATACCGCGATGGGCGTTACGGATACTGCTTCTTGCAACTCAAGAAAAAAACGTCCGAGCAGCGCGCCTGGATAACGGAATGGGCTCATCCCGAAAATGAAGCCGAGCTATTAACCTTATTCAGTGCGGCTTTCGGGCATGAAATGCCTCCCGAACTCTGGCGGTGGAAATATCAAGGTTTGGATACTCTGGGTGCTATGGTGCGCCGCGATAATCGCCCCGTGGCCTTTTACGGCGGATTGCCCCGTGCTGTCCGCTTATTCGGTTCTTCGGCAACCGCCGTGCAGATCGGCGATGTGATGATTCATCCGCAAGAGCGCGGAATATTGACGCGTAAAGGTCCTTTTTACCTGGCAGCTTCAAATTTTTTAGAGCGCTTTGTCGGACAGGGCAAGACATTTTCCTTGGCTTTCGGGTTCCCATCGGAAAGAGCCTATCGTCTGGGCGCTCTTCTGGGCCTTTACGAGCAAATCGGGGAAATCATGCGCGTCGCTTGGCCGGCATTGAAAACCCGCCCAAGCTTAAAAACCAGCACCCGCATCCTGAAGCCCGATCAGCATACGACAGTTGACTTGTTATGGAATCAAATGGCCGAAGCCATGCGCGATCAAGTCATCGGCGTGCGTGATTGGAATTACTTGCAGCACCGCTATCTCAGTCATCCGACTATAAATTACCAAGTATTTTTAGTTTCTTCGCGCTTAACAGGAAGCCCTATTGGCATCTTCGTAGTACGGATATTGGAAGACAGCGTGGAACTTTTGGATCTCATTGCACCGCCAAAACACATGCCGATATTGGTGCACAATGTCCGTCGCCTAGCTTGGAATCTGGACAAATCACTCGCATATGCCTGGATCACCGCGCAACATGCGCCCCTGTTGGCAGGCGAAACAGGAGAGATAACATCGACCGACATTGTGCTGCCCAATTTTTGCTGGACGCCGGGCATTTCTGCCAGTGAATTGCAAGATCGCTGGTGGTTGATGGGCGGCGATACGGACTTTCATTGATCCCACAGCCTAATCTATTTTAACCCCCCTAGATTAACCCCCAATGGAAAACAAACTTATCCCTTATCAAGCCGTTCAATGCATTAACGCGAACTCCGTAGTAGTTTTCGCACCCCATCCCGACGACGAGATTTTCGGTTGTGGCGGAGCGATCATGCGCCATGTCGCGGCGGGCGTACCAGTGCATGTGGTGATTTTGAGCGATGGCGCGTTCCATATGGGCGATGCGGAACGTCAGACGCTGGTCGAAGCCCGCGAGGCGGAAAGCTGTGCTGCCGCCGAGCTACTTGGGTATCCAGAGCCCGAATTCTGGCGCCTGCCGGATCGCGGCATTGAATATGGAGAAGCGCTAATTGAACGTCTCGTCCAAACGATGGAAGCTCATCAAGACGGCCTGCTTGTGTATGCCCCTTCCCTGCGCGAGATGCACCCCGACCACCGTCAGCTGGCGATGGCAGTCGTCGAGGCCGTGCGTCGACTCGACGGCACCCTGCGCCTGGCTATGTATGAGGTCGGTATTCCACTGCAACAACCCAATTTCTTGCTCGACATCAGTGACTTGCTGAATAGGAAACAGGCAGCGATGTCCTGCTTCGTTTCCCAGTTAAAACTCCAGCGTTACGACGAACACATCCTCGCACTGAACCGCTACCGCGCTTACACCCTACCCAAAGAGATCGCGGCTGCAGAAGCCTATCAACTAGTGACGAGCTCGGAATTAGCGCGAGATCCGCTGCTTCTTTATCAACCCGAATATGCCCGGCAACATACCCTCCAGCTACCCCAAGTACCCGATGATTTGCCACTAGTATCGATCCTGATCCGCAGTATGAACCGGCCTACCTTGAGGGAAACCCTTGATTCAGTGAGCTTGCAAACCTATAGTCACATTGAGGTAGTAGCGGTTGCGGCCTGCGGCAAAACTCATCCCGCCATCGGAGCAACCTGTGGGCGTTTTCCCCTGCGCTTGGAATTCGCCCTTAACGGCAGCTCTCTTTCGCGTGCACATGCTGCTAATCTGGCACTGGAAAGATCCAAGGGACAGTGGCTGATCTTCCTCGACGATGATGATACGCTTGATCCCGATCACATCGTTAACCTGATTCAAGCACTACATCAACATCCTCAAATCAATGCTGTTTATGCCGGTGTTCGGGTGGAAGATGATAAAGGGCAAGTAAAGGGCGATTTCAATTTCCCTTTTGATCAAAAGAGGTTATTTGCATCCAACTTCATACCTATCCATGCATTACTGTTTTCCCGCAGCCTAATTGGAGACGGCGGGGCGCGTTTCGACGAAAATATGGATGTCTATGAGGATTGGGATTTCTGGCTCCAACTTTCACGCCGCACATCTTTCCTGCATGTGAACAAAATTAGTGCTGTCTATCGAGCGCAGGGAAATTCCGGTGTGGGCCTGATAGCAAACGAAGATATGCAGCAGCAAGGCCGTGAGCGGCTGTTCGAAAAATGGCGCCTACTGTGGACCGGAAAAGAAATAAACGGCCTTGCCCAATGCGCACTCGACCTGGAGCAAAAACTGGCGGAACGCGACAACAAGATAGCCAACCTCAACCAAGACCTAGTCGATCGCGACAACCAAATCGTCACCCTCAAGCAGGGCATTGACGATCGCGACAGCCAAATCGTCAGCCTCAAGCAGGGCATTGACGATCGCGACAGCCAAATCGCCAACCTCCGTCAAGCCGTGGTCGAACGCGATGAATATATTGCCAAGCTTAATCAAACCGTGACGGAGCAGGATCGTGAAATACACCAAATCTTAGCCTCATCTAGTTGGCGCTTAACTTATCCATTAAGAGCCACAAAATCTTTCTTTACTATCAGCTCTACTACGAAGTGAGAGGACGTTGACGATGACAAAAATGTGGCGCGTTCTGCTCTTAGACACTAAAAAAAGTAACCCGAATCATTATATCTGCCTCGCAATTAAAGAAGCGTTTGAAGCGCATCCACAGACTGAAAAAATTGTAAAAGCGGATTACGGCAATGCCATCACTCGAGCGCTTGCCAACAATTGCAATCTGTTCGTCGCTTTTGATGGTGAAGAAGTTGAACGCGGTATTTGCGCCCGCCTCGCTACGCTTTGCGGAACAAGTTTGCTCTGGGTTACTGAAGATCCTTATGAGAACAGCATTAATCAGGTGAACGCGGATCTTTTTGATCTCATCTTCACCAATAATAGCAGCAGCGTTAACACTTACGGGCAGAAAGGCCGCCATCTCCCTTTCGCCGCGAGCCCTTATATACATTTTCATGAAACTCGCTTCGAACAGAATGACGACTTTCTTTACGACCTCTTTTTTGTAGGTACCGCATGGCCAAACCGGGTAGAGTTTATTAAGCGTCTTCAGTCGAGTTTAGCAGGATTAAAGGTAAAGATAGCACTGCCATATAATCCCCATATACCGGCACCGAAGCTCAATATGGCGCCCAGCGCTTATCTATGGAAAACGCCCAATTCCGAGTTTGCCAAATTTTCAAATAGAAGCCGGGTAACCTTGACCTTGCATCGTGATTTTTCGGCGTCTGGAAATATATCGGCGGCACAAACACCCGGCCCACGTCTGTTCGAGGTCGCTTTGGCAGGCGGTTTCCAATTAATTGATATGTCATTACCCGAGGTAACGGAATACTTTGATGAAGATACCCAATTTGCCGGCTTTCACACACCGGAGGAGTGTATAGAGAAACTTAAGTTTTTTTTGTCGAATCCGGACAAACGCATAGCGATAGCCAAGGCCGCACAAGAACGCGCATTAAATGCCCATTTGTATTCTCATCGAATAGACACCATTTATTCTGAAGTAGCCAAACTTGACAAACCCAAGCAGAGCCATATTCATAACCAACGCCCAAACGTTTTGTTTGTCACGCACAATATATTAAATGTACAGCCTTATGGCGGCGTAGAGGTCTATCAACAGGAAATTATCAATTCGCTCAAAGAGCGCTTCAGATTTTTTGTTTATTCGGTCGACCGTACCGCACTACCGCTCGGTAAAAAATATACGTTATATGATGAAGATATGGCTGTTATCCAGTCGCACAATTTCGATAATGATATCGACGACACCGTACTTTCATGCCCAAATCGGGAACGCAAGTTTTCAGAAATCTTATCGCTATTGGAAATAGACCTCGTCCATTTCCAGCACTTAATTGGACACGTACCTTCACTTCCTTTTATTACAAAAGCATTAGGTATACCCAGCGTTGCCAGCCTTCATGATTATTATGCCATCTGTCGTCACTTCAACTTAATCGGGTATCAAGGGGGCTATTGCAATGTAACGGCCTTACCGCCAGTGAGCTGTGATATTTGCTTAAATGCGATGGACAATGCAGCAACCGGTAGTCAAGCGGTTCGCCGGGCGTTCTTTGGCCGTGTTCTTGAGCAAGTCGACGTACTCCATGCAAATACCGATAGCGTTGCCGCATTGTTCAAAGCAATGTTCCCGAATCTGCGCTTGAGCAATCAACTCCAAATTTACGGTATTCCAATGCCGGCCGATAGCGCCGTTGATCCGATAAAAAATCATGTGCGCTCATCAGATCCGATTCATATTGCGATCATCGGTAACTTTACCAAGAATAAAGGTGCCGACGTTCTTATACATGCATTAAATCAAATGCGCGATGACCCTGTACAATTTCACGTATTCGGTACGGTTACCGAGCCTTACGCTACACTTTTCGGCCGCCTTGCCTATCCGAATGTTAAAATTCATGGCGAATTTCAAGCGGGTTCGATTGTAGACCGACTGAAAGCAACATCCCTCTCGCTGCACCTTTCAATTTGGCCGGAAACTTATTGCATTACTTTATCGGAAGCCTGGCGGGCCGGCGTGGTGCCTATTGTGTCTGATATCGGCGCGCTCGGCGAACGCGTCACCCACGACATAAACGGCTTTAAGGTTCCGATCGGGGAACCTGGTGCAGTCGTAGACATCCTAAGACAACTTATTGCACAGCCGGATCGGATTGAAAAAATACGCTCCCAAATCAATCCCGGTTTATTTGCTTCAAACGAGGGACACATGTCGTGGCTCGAAGGCCTGTACGGCAAATTATTACAGGATTTTTATTTGGTGAACGCGTCTACTAAAAAACATCTTTCTGGATCAGGTCTATCTTTATCCGACTGCGGCATTGTCCTAAACCGGAACACATGGTTTAAACATAACAATGATCGCCAAGCCCAGACTGTCATTAGCAATCAACCTCAGAAACTTGAATCCCTACTCCATAAACTTTTTCTATATAAAAGAAATCACGGCACTAAAAAAACTGCGTTACGCGTCATATACGGGATAAAAATAGCGCTCTATCGAACAGCGAAGAGAAAAATATTATGAGTATTTCCAACATACTCATTACAGGCGCATCTCCCGATCAAACCAATCGTAATACTGTATTGAGAAACTACGTGGTAGAAGGCTTTCAACAATTGCCAGGCATGAACAACATTGTCCATTGCCCGTTGGAGCAGGCAGCCAGAATCACCGAACAAAACAGCCCCGACTTGGTGGTTTGCTTCGGGTCATGCATGCCTGATGATGCGGATTATTTTGCATTACGCTATGCGTGCGATAAAAATAATGCTGTGCTTGCTTTCTGGCTACATGACGATCCATACGAATTTGATTACAGTAGCAAGGTTTGCACGATAGCCGACTATATTTTTTCAAATGACAAATGGTCGTCGCTACACTACGATCATGACCGGGTTTTCCATTTACCTCTTGCAGCGAGCAAGACCGCCCACTGGAGGCCATTGACCCAGGTCAAGGATATTGACATTTTTTTCTGTGGCGTCGCTTTTCCGAACCGTGTGAGGTTGGTAGACGATCTTAAGCTTGTTTTGAATAAATTCAAAACAACTGTATTGGGCGATCAATGGCCCGAGAACAAACTCTCATTTGCAAAAAACCTAAGACTAGCCAACGATGAGCTTAGCGACTTTTATGCGCGCTCCAAGCTGACTTTGAACATTGGCCGCGACTTTCATTATGCGAACGACCGGTATAAGTTAGTTCCTTCTACCCCCGGCCCGAGGACATTCGAGGCTGCGATGGCCGGAACGACTCAGCTCTATTTTGTCGAAAGCCTGGAAATAGAAGACTATTACCTGCCCAATACGGAAATTATCCTGTTCAATTCGGCAGCTGAGTTCGAAGAAATTATGGTGGAAATATCTGAAGGCCGATTAGATACATCCGTCATTCAACAGGCAGCCCAAGTTCGAACATTGAACGACCATACTTATTTTTCCAGGGCAAAGCAAATGCTGACAATTTTAATGTCACACGGAGTTTGATGATGTTTATTCCACCTGATTCGGTAGTTTTTGATTTTATCTTTGCAACCTTCCTTACCCTCTCATTGCCGTTTGTCGGAATTGCCATGCTCTATGCCTTTGCCGGTCGGTTTAACTTTGATCGGCTGGAAATATTCACTTATGGGGCCGGCATCGGTATTCTTTTTTATGCGGTGATAGGTTCGATTGTCGGCAATATTCCTTCGCATCAGCAAGCCGTTGCTATAGCCCTTATTATCGGCATTAATACTATCGCCGCGGTCTATTGGTCGAAGGTCAAGCTATTCGCTCAGCTGAAGACTGACACCACTCTAAGTGTAACAACAGCTTGGTCTGCCTGGTTACTTTTAATACTTATTTGCATAACAATCAGTCACGCTACTATAAAGTTTCCGGACGACCTATTTGATGGTCCCTATGTCTTCAAGAATCATAATCTGCATGTCAAAGTACAAACGATAACCGGCCATTTGCCTGCGGATAATTATCTACCTTACTTAGTGGAAGAGTATTTTTTAAGGGGTATTTCATTTCAGGATGAACATCCTATACTGCCCGGCCAGGAAGTGACGAATAGACCGATACTTATGGCACTCGTGGCCATTCCCTTTCGGGCTGCGCTTGATCCCCCGCCCAGACAAAACAGTCCTTTACCTAAATTTCAATATGTAGGCGCGTTATGGCCCGATGTAGGCACATTGGGTGAAGATCGATATTTCAGGCAATTTCTTGTTGTTGGTATTGTTTTAAATGCGATGTTTATACTAGGGGCTGCATTGCTGTTCAAAAGCTTCGGGCTCACCAGGGAGTTTACCGTTGCCGGGCTGCTGCTTCTGGTCATTAATCCTTATTTTATCTCTCAAGTCATATTTACATGGCCTAAAGCCTTGGCTGCGTTCTATATTCTTTTAGCAATCCATACCTTGTCGGTTCGAGGCTGGCCGGCTATGGCAGGGTTATTTGCGGCACTTGCTTATCTGTCTCATCCTTACGCTGTAGTATTTGCAGGGAGCTTTGCCGTATACCTTGGATACCAGGTTAAAAACAATACGCTATCTTACCGGCAATTGATCCACTATGGCGGAGCGTTCTCAGTCGTTGTCGCGCCTTGGTTTATTTGGACAAAATTCATTTTGAAATTGCCATCGGACCTCATTGCTCAAAATCTTTTTAACGGGGGCTCGCTCGTCAATACCGCTTGGGTGCGTATTCCTAATCTCTATCTGCTTGTCAGCCCAAGGTTCCTGGAAATATTCCCGTTTAATGGCGACCAGATATTGCAAGCCTCTCTTGTTTGCATTCCAGGCGCAATTGGAATTTTGTTTTTTGCCCAAGCCTATGCTGGCTGTCAGCAATATTTTGCTGAACATAAGTTTCTTATTCTTTACGGCATCTTAGTGCCGGGACTTCTGCTGGTTATGATTTTTAGTACGCCTTCTGTTCCCGCGTTGCATGGTTTTCAAGCAATCTTCCCCATATTAATTTTGCTATCGATGAAATGGATGCAAAATCGTACCAGCAGCAGAGCGCTTTTGTTTCTGGTGATTATTCAGCTTACAGTAAATATAGCCTTGCTCGGCGCGCGCGCAGATACACTGGGAATATTTAACACGCGACAAGTAGCCGCCATTGGAGCAGTCGCTGATCCGCAAGAAGTCATGGTTTCCAAAAACGATGGGCTGGTTCTATTATCAGCTTGGCTAACATGCGCCACGGTAAAAGCTTGATACTGGCCTGAGAAAATGAAAATGGCATCCAGGTTACAAGGATATGTTGGAATAGCGATAAGCTTGTGCTTCATTTTCCTGGTGGTTAAGCAAGTTGATGTGGCCAACATCAGCCAATTATTACAGCAAACAAATGTATTCTGGCTATTGATCGCATTACTATTTTATTGGGCCGAAATACTGTTAAGGATACTTAGATGGAAGCGGATCCTGGTTAGTGTGGATGATACCATCCGATACGCATCAGTAAGTAATTCGTTCTGCATCAGTACTGCCGCAAATAATATATTTCCGTTCCGTGTCGGGGATATTTTGAGAGCCCATCTTCTTGGCATTCAAAGAAATATTTCTCGTTTTTCCCTTATGGGAACCATAGTGCTGGAAAAACTGATTGATGTTGCCGCTGTGCTTTTGTTGACTTGCTGGGGAGCATTCGAGATATTGAGCCAATTGGGAGCAATGTCCAATATGGGCTTTACATTTTTAATCGCCGGAGTGGGTATTCTCATGCTCGGCGGGCTATATTTGTTAACCAAAAACAGGCTGCTTTCGAATAAGCTGGTATTGTTTTTTCATGAAAGATTCGGGCATTTTAAAAAGGGATTTAACATCCTTCTGAAGCCGAAAAATTTATCTCTGGTTATTGTAGAAACCCTATTGATATGGACATTTAATACTTTAGCGATATGGGCAATCATTAAATCACTTGGCGTATCGCTTTCGTTCTCGGAAGTGCTACTACTGGAAGGTATTACCGGCTTGGCCGCCGCCATCCCATCCGCTCCGGCAGGCATAGGCACCTTGCAATACGCATTCCTGTTAACGTTTGGAATGTTGCATCTTGATAAATCAGTTGGCGTCGCGGCGTCGCTGTTGGTTCAAGGCGTTTTATTAGGCAGTATTACTGTTGTCGGTATACTGATTTTCACATTTGACTCGAAGTCGAGACAGGCACTTAGGCGCATTAGACATGAGTGAAAAACTGATAAAAGAATCAACATTTATTTCTTTTGATGGTGCGGTGGAGTTATGTACGCGTCATCAAAGACCGGATCGCTATCGGCATCTTGAAATGGATTTCGGCAGCCAGGCTCGAATAGCCCGCGGTGGCGGCTACTCTTTCTCGGCGGCCAGTTTTGGCGAAAACACGCTTGTTCAGGAGATGAATAATTTTGATCGTTTTCTAAATTTCGATCAATCTCGTAAGACCGTCACAGTTGAGGCGGGGATGCCCCTCGGAAAGCTGGTGGACTGGGCAATGCAACGAAGTTTGTATTTTCCGGTGCTGCCGGGTTACCCGGAAATAACCGTCGGAGGATGCGTTGCAGTAGATGCGCATGGTAAGAATCCATGGAAAGACGGAACATTCTCGGAATGGGTTACAGAAATCAATTTGTTCCATCCTACTTACGGTTATATGCGGTTGTCCCGGAATGAAAATCCGGAAATATTCGAACTGACCTGCGGCGGGTTCGGTATGACCGGGATTATTCTCGATGTTACTTTACAGCTGATTGAATTACCCTCAAACGCGTTTGAAGTAAAAAAAATACCGGTAACCTCGCTTAACGAAGCGATGCAAAAACTCGCCGAATACAGTGATCAATCGGATTTTATCTACAGTTGGCATGACGGCACGCGGCGAGGAAAGACTTTTGGTGCCGGGATAATCTTTTCGGGCCGTTGGTTGAAAGGCAAACAAACCGATATTGGCATTTGTTCGAAAAAGAAGACTATGACTGCCCGTAGTCGCGCGGGGATACGGTTTTCACTTTGGAATAATGCTACAGTAACCGTTGCGAACCGCGTCTTTATGGCAATGAACAAATTGAGACCCATTGAAATTATGGACGTGAACAAAGCGACATTCCCATTCGCTTATAACACGCTATACCACCGTTTCTACGGGCGGAAAGGTTTCTCCGAAATACAGGTGCTTGTCGGTCAGCAGATTACCGAAACGTTTATTCAGAAGCTTCAAGATTTGATCGACCAACATAATCCGCCTTTAGTGATGATTTCCCTGAAAATGTTCCTCGGCAAACAAACATCATTAAGTATGTCGGGTGAAGGCTATCTGGTCGCGTTAAATTTTAAACGAAATAGTAGGCTGCCCGGTTTCCTGAAGCTGCTCGATCAATTGGCTATTGAAACGGGAGCGCAACCTAATTTAAGCAAAGACTCAAGAGTTCCAGCAGAAGTGGTGTCTCAAACATTGCCTAGCTACGCAGGATTCAAATCCCGATTGCAAACATTTGACCCTTTGCGTATGTATCAATCAGAGTTAAGTACCAGGATAGGCGTTTAATATGTATATAATCGTCGGCGCATCTTCAGGAGTGGGCAGGGCTATTGCAGAGATATTTGCTGCAAAGGGACACGACCTGCTGCTCGTTTCCCGTGAAAAACGGGATACTAACGCTGTCGCATTAGACTTGATGCTACGATTCGATATTTCGGTCACGTCTGTAACATTAGACCTTGCAGCTCCGCAGCCGGACTTTTCGGAGATACTGGAAGCCGTCGATTTGGCAGGTAAGGCTTTTAAAGGAATGCTTGTTCCGGCGGGCGCTGTGATCGATACTGATAGCCTGGAAATAGAAGCATCAGCAATCGATGGACTATTCAGGGTGAACTGCTTGTCCATTTGCAGCCTCATTACCGAAATATTAAAAAGAACGCACAAAGACAGCGCGATATCTATTGTTGGTTTTGGAAGTATTGCATCCATACGCGGCCGTGGAGCCAACATGATTTATTCGACGGCAAAAACAGCGATGCAGTTTTATTTTGAGAGCTTGCGCCATGCCTGTGTCGGTAAACAGATTATCGTACAGTTTTACGTATTAGGATATATGGATACAAATTTGGCCTTCGCGTATAACGTACCCTTGTCTAAGGGCTCGCCCGGCGAACTGGCGCAACGGGTATATCGCGATATTAATAAAGATATCGGCGTGAGTTTCTTCCCTCGCTACTGGTTGATTATAGCGATGATACTCAAGTTAATTCCGTGGCCGATTTATAAACACTTAAAGTTTTAAAATTGATTGGAGAGTGAATGAATAAGCCTGACATTAGTTTTTTCTTTCCCGTTTATAACGATGAAAGCACTGTACGATTGGTCACTGAAAAAGCCATTAAGCTATTCGATGAAATTGCCAATCAATATGAAGTGGTCATTGTCAATGATGCATCCCCTGATAAAGCCGGAGAAATTGCCGATCAACTTGCGCTCGAATATCCTCAAGTTAAAGTCGTGCATCATGAAGTAAACAAGGGCTATGGCGCTGCGGTGAAATCCGGTATCGCCAATACAAAATATGATTGGGTCTGCATGGTGGACGGTGATGATGAGTACGATATTCTCGACCTTAAAAGAATGTTGGCGTTGCGCCAATATTACGGACTGATCATCGGCTTTCGCTACAAGAAACTGTATTCGACAAAAAGAATATTTATCTCGCATATTTACAATGCGGTTCTAAGGTTTCTGTTTGATACGCGGTTTAGAGACATTTCAACAGGAATAAGGCTTTTCAATCGCTCGGTTCTTGAGTATGTTGAATTAAACTCAAACAGCCCATTTATTGGAGCGGAAATGGCAATCAAAACCATGCTCAGCGGTACCCCGGTTGGTGAAGTTGGAATCCAAACATTTCCGCGAGAATTTGGCGCAGGTTCGGCTACATCAATAAAAAATATCATTTTTACCATAAGCGATATGTTGAGCATGCGGAAAGAAATATTCTCGGATACATACCATTTGCCTCATGGCAGAGATCGGAGTTGATATGGCGATGCAGGGATTAAAAGAGCTGTACGAAATCAGGTTTAGTGCAGAAGACAGGGCCAAAAAAGATGCTGTCTGGAAAGTGTTGTGCGATTGTTTCTTTAGCCGCTACGTCAAGCCGACAGATACAATTTTAGATATTGCCTGCGGATACGGCGAGTTTTCCAACCATATCGAAGCCGGGCGGAAAATCGCAATAGACCTGAATCCTGATGCCCGGAAATATCTTAAGGACGATGTTGAGCTGTATCTTTCAAGCGCAAGTGCAATGGATAATATTGATTCGGCATCGATCAATGTTTGCTTCAGCAGTAACTTTTTTGAGCATCTTCCTGACAGGCAAACTATGGACGATGTTTTGAAAGAGGCATTCCGCGTACTACAGCCTAACGGCCTGTATGTAACAATGCAACCCAACATCCGTTATGAGCCGGGCAGATACTGGGATTATTACGATCATATCCTGCCGTTAAGCCACTTGTCCTGCAAAGAGGCTTTTGAAAAAGCGGGATTTATAGTTGAGGAAGTGATTCCCAAATTCGTTCCATTTTCAACAGCCAGCCGATTGCCGCAATGGCCTATTTTAGTCAGGCTTTATTTAGCATTCCCCCCCATATGGTGGTTTCTTGGCGGGCAGTTTGTCATTGTCGCGAGAAAACCGGGTTGAATACTGGCAGTTCTAAACACAATGTATTTAACCGTAAAGTCACAGTCATCATCGTCAATTGGAATGGTGAAAGGTTTCTAGAGCGGTGTTTGACCGCGCTGATCAATCAAATACTCAAACCGCACGAGATTATCCTGTTGGATAACGGAAGTTCCGATGGATCGGTTAAGATCGCACGGCAATTCCCTAAAGTGCAGCTGATGCAACTCAACCAGAACACCGGTTTCGCGCGCGGAAATAATCTGGCTATTGAGGCGGCTTCTGCCGAATCAGGATGGATCGCGCTGATCAATCCCGATGCGTTCGCCGAACCGCGTTGGCTGGAGGCACTGTTGGAGGAGGCAGAATCTAATCCGGAATTCGATGTATTCGGCAGCAGATTAATCAACGCGTCCGATCCAACGTTGCTGGATGGGGCCGGTGATGCCTACCACGTAAGCGGCCTGGTTTGGCGCATGGGGCATGGCTCTCCTGTGCCGACTTCTGTGGAGAACTCGCGCGAAGTGTTTTCGCCCTGTGCGGCGGCAGCCCTTTATCGGCGTAGTGCTTTGCATGAAGTCGGAGGATTCGACGAGGACTACTTCTGTTATGTGGAAGATGTGGATCTCGGCTTTCGCTTGCGGCTGGCGGGATACCGCTGTCTGTATGTGCCTCAGTCTGTAGCGCATCACGTCGGCTCGGGCACGACCGGCGGACAACATAGCGATTTTTGCATGTATCATGGCCACCGCAACTTGGTGTGGACATTTATTAAAGATATGCCGGGAATTTTGTTTTGGATATTACTCCCCATTCATTTGCTTTTAAATTTTTCCACTATTGTCCATTTTTCAATATACGGGCAAGGCAAAGTGATATTAAAAGCCAAATTAGATGCGGTCAAAGGCATTCCGAAAATGTGGCGCAAACGGCGTCAAATTCAATCCGGTCGGAATGTCTCGGTAATAAATGTGTGGCATATTTTGAATAAAAGACTTAGGCCGGCAAACAAATCTAAAGTTTAACTACTGAATTTGTTATCAAGTTGATTAAAAAACCAAGTATTTAATTCGCCTTCTTGCCGCCTTACCAATACAAGGCAGTCGATAGGTAAAAAATCTAAATGGTTTAGCAACGGACTTACTTTCACTGGTTACTTGCTTCCAGCCAGCCATTAACTTCTTGCAAATTTTCCTCAGATATAGAACCGATGGCATGCATGAAACGAATGCGATTCTTGATGTAGTCGTATTTGGCTTGTGCGAAATCATTTTTAGCCGAAAACTCCTCCTGTTCCGCTTTGATAACATCGCTGATAGTCACTACGCCGTAGTGATAGCCGCGCTCCATGGCTTCCCGTGATTTACTGGTGGATTCCAGCGCTTTTTGTGCGGCTTTGATGCGTCGAGCATTGGCATTGGTACTAAGAAATGCATCGCTGGTTTCTTTAGTGATAGCGCGCATCAAAGCTTCATTGTCGTTTTTACTAAGCTGCAAGCGATGCTGAGCTTCATACACTTGGTGAGTGGTAGTCCCCCCCGAAAACAAGGGAACGTTGACGTTAATTGCAGCAACGTCAACTTGATATGGCGCAGCTTGAGCACTCTGATAACCAGTATTGGTATCATAATAGTTAAGCTGCAACTCAGCCACCGGCAAATGTTTGGATTTTTGAGTCGCCACATTATTTTCTGCCGCTTCTATAGCAAGCTGTTTTGCTGAAATACCCGGATTCTGACTTTGCGCCATTTCAACCCATTGCTGAAGATCGCCTTCAATTTCCTGGTAATCAACGGACTCCCGAAGCTTATTCAGGGTAGCCGGGGTAGCGCCTGTTAATTCCCTAAGGCTCTCTTGTGCCGTCACACGCTTGCTTTCAGCCAAAATCTCAGCGGCAATAATCTGATCCAGCCGTGCTTCCATCGCATAAAGATCAGTGACTTTTAATAGCTGCTTGGCATATCGCTTTTGTATTTGCTCAAGTTGTTTTTGGGTCGACTGCTTTTCCATTTTAGTAAAATTAAGTTCGTCCTCTGCTTCCAGCACACTGAAATAACGATCCACCACATTGAACATCAGCTGGTTGTTGGCTTCGATGGCTTCGGCCGCATATTGATCCTCTACTTTCGCTGCACGCCGCCATTCCCAAAACTTGCCAAAATCAATCAAGGTTTGACTGAGCGAAACAGAGTAACGAGTACCTGGGTAATGCTGAGCATAGTCAACACTTCCTCCTGCTAGTGTTTTTGCTGTTGAAGCGTACCTGTTTTTCGACCAATTACCGCTGGCAATAATTTGCGGCAACATCTGTCCTAAGGCTTGGCCTTTTTGTGCCGAACCGATTTCGGCTTTAACTTCGGCGTTTTTTAGCTGCGGATCAGCTTCCAACGCTTGCCTGTAAACCGTCAGTAAATCCTCGGCTACCGCAGTTTGGGCGCACGCAAACATAATGACTATAAGCCAATATTTGAATATGTTCATGGCGATTAGTCTTCTGTGAATGAGCGTGCAAAGAAGTTAGTGGCAGGTTGAGCCAGGTATTCAAATAGCGTTCTTTCGCCGGTATTAATCAAAACCTCTGCCGGCATGCCCGGCAATAATTGCAAACTACCAAGCTCTTTGCGGCTCTCAGGAGTCAGCTCGATTCGGGCTTGATAATAAGAATTACCTTTGTCATCGCTAAGACGGTCGGCGGATAAATGAATAACTTTGCCGGTCATTTTGGGTGTTTTCGATTGTTTGAAGGCGCTAAAGCGGACTTCTGCCTGTAGACCGACAATAACCCGATCAATATCCATAGGCGAAACTTGGGCTTCTATAATTAACTCGGCATCTTGGGGAACAATATCAAGAATAGGCCGCCCCGGAGCAATAACTCCGTTTTCGTTATGCACAGTCAAACCAAGCACCATACCGCTTGCCGGCGCTTTAATTACAATACGGTTCAGTTTGTCCTGGTTGGCTGCCAATCGCTCCGCGGCATCGTTAAGCTGTGCTTGGGCTTCGCTGAGTTTACCGGTTACCTCTTCCTGAAAATCTTTTTGCACTTGTAAAATTTGCAACTGAGTTTCGCTGATCAGCATTTGATTGGTAGCGATTTCGGCATTGAGTTGGGCAACTTCACCCATTTGCAATGCATGACTACGCTCTACATCACGCAAGCGTTGTTTGTCTGCGAAGCCTTCGGCTAACAGCTCCTTCTGATCGCGAATTTCTTCGGCAAAAGAAGTGATCAATAGCTTTTTGCTGTCGACCTGACCTTGAAGCCCTTTTATCTTACTGGAAATCTGGCTGATACGCTGTTTCAGCACAGCGATTTGCCCTTCGTGGGCGTTTATTCTGGACTTGAAAACATTATTTTCAGCCAATTTGGCTTCTGTTGTTCTAGGATCGGAAGCATCATCGAGTAATTCAGGATAGTCAACTTGTTTAAGCTGGTCTCTTTCGGCGCGCAGCCGCGCTACCTGGGCGGCAAGAGTTATATTTTGAGCGCGTGCTATTCCCAACTGAGCTTTAATTTGGGTATCCTCCAGGATTAGCAACGGCTGATCTTCTTTCACTAAATCACCGTCTTTAACCAAGATTTTGGCGACGATACCACCATCAAGATGTTGTACGGTTTTTCTGTAAGATTTTACTACCACAACACCCGGCGCCAGAGCGGAACTATCCATAGGAGCCCAAAACGCCCAAATGCCAAAAACCCCGAAAGTTGCAAAAACTATTGCTGCGCCGATGTTACGAATGGGGCGATCATTGGTATGCAAGGCAGGGGAAGGAGTGCTACTTACAGCGGTTTTTTCTATCATAATATTTTAAGAAGACCTCTAACTAATGGCTTTTTGATAACACCGGCTAATTTAAGCTATTGAAACCTATAAGAACTATTTTTACACTTGAATAACAGAGGTTCCCTTAAAATTATGCGGGTTGCGTAGCTGGGATAGGTGCTTGTTGTTGCGATTGCTGCAAATGGGCAATGACTTGATCTCTTGGCCCGTAAACCGCCAGCATGCCATCATTGAGAATCAATAGCTTATCGACTTTCGACAACACATTATTGCGATGAGTGATAATTAATACGGTGGATTGTTTTTGCTTGAGCTGTAGCAGTGCTTTTTCCAAGGCGGCTTCGCCTTGCTCATCAAGATTGGAGTTAGGCTCGTCAAGCACCACCAACACCGGATTACCATAGAGCGCTCGGGCCAAACCGATACGTTGCCGCTGTCCGCCTGACAAGTTGCCACCAGTGGCGCCGATAACGGTATCGTAACCTTCGGGAAATTGTAAGATGAGTTCGTGCACATCAGCCATTTTTGCCGCCGCAACGACTTGCTCCGGATCAATGTCTCCAAAACGGGCGATGTTTTCGCTAATTGTCCCTTCAAACAGTTCAATATCTTGCGGCAAATAACCTATAAAACCACCAAGATGTTCACGATCCCAGTTAAAGATTTCAGCACCATCCAAACGTATCGAGCCATTGGAGGTAGGCCAAATACCTAATATGGCTCGTGCCAAAGTGGATTTACCTGCGCCGCTGGGACCTATTACACCGACAATATCGCCTTTTCCAATCACCAGATTGATGCCTTTAATTACCGGCACTCTGCTGCCTGGTGGCGTAACAACGGCATTCTCCAGCTGAATGCGGCCCTCCGGATCGGGAAGCAGCATACGCTCTTTATCGGCCGGAATTTGCCTCAGAAGATCATTAAGACGATGGTACTGGTCGCGGGCGGCAATAAACCCTTTCCATGAACCAATAATAAGATCAATCGGCGCCATCGCCCGGCCCATCAGAATAGAGCCGGCAATCATTAAACCGGGAGATATTTCGCGCTCAATAACCAGATAAGCCCCTAGACCTAGAATCAGGGATTGTGAGGACAAACGGATGACTTTTGACAATGCCATTAACAAGCCTGCACGCGAACTGGCAACAGCCTGTAAATTCAAAACTTTGACGGCGCCCACCATCCAGCGTTGCCTTATCCTGACTAACATTCCCATTGACTCAATAACTTCAGCGTTTCTCAGGTTTTTGCCAAGGGCTCCGCGCGTCGCCATGGCGACATTATTGGCTTCACTGAGTATCTTGGTGGTAGCCTTCTCAGTAGCCATAGCGACAATACACAACAAGATCGCGGTAAATACTGAAAACCAGCCGTACCATGGATGAAATATGAATAGTAGAGCCAAATACACCGGCATCCACGGTGCATCAAAAAAAGCAAATAAACCATTACCGGTCAGAAACTGACGCAAACCTGTCAAATCATCCAGCGGTTGAGTTGTTGCTCGCTGCCCACCGGAATACAGCGATTGCTTAAAAGCTATTTGAAATAATCGCTGATTTAACAGCAACTCCAAGCGAGTGCTGACCCTAACTAGAATTTGTGAGCGTACCCACTCAAGTGCAGCCAAGGTGATAAACAGAACGACCACTATCAGCGTCAACATCAATAACGTTGACTGGTTGCCGGTTGCAACTACGCGGTCATACACCTGCAACATATAGATAGACGGAGTAATCATCAAAAAATTGATGAGCAGGCTGAAACCAGCTGCAGATAGAAACGCGCCTTTACAAAGTTTCAGCGCTTCTTCTAAATCGGACTTATTACTTACTTTCATTACTTAGACAACAACAATTTGAAAATCATTATATTTTTGCATATTTGTGTTTAAATTGATAGAGAAGCTTTTTCAATACACAGTGCAAAACAGCTGGAAGTTTCAGTAATCCTATCTTTATGACTCCAAAATCACTAGATTACTGACTTGTTCGTTCAAGCCGGATTTTTAGAAAGGAAAATCAGCAGTTTTCATAACTTTAAACATTACCCTGCTGCTGGAATGCCACCGCTTAGCGGGTGTCTTTAAACTGGGATTGGATGACAACTTCGTATTTATACGATGAGCTAGTGGCAGCGTCGGAAGCTTTTGCTTATTGTCAGGAAAAATGGGACTTGGACAACGTTGAAAGTTATGCAAAGTGCTCCGCTTCCGACAATAGTTTGGCTTGTTGATCTTTTGCGGACAAAATGGGATCGCCCTGATTGGGCCATTGGATGCTGATGGCCGGGTCGTTCCAGGCAATGCTGCGCTCAAATTCGGGCGCCCAGTAATCGGTGGTTTTGTAGAGAAACTCCGCGGTATCGGAAAGCACCACAAAACCATGCGCAAAGCCTTCAGGCACCCAAAACATGCGCTTGTTTTCGGCGGACAGTTCCACTCCGACATGCTGGCCAAATGTGGGCGAACTTTTGCGAATATCAACAGCCACATCAAAGACCGAGCCTTGCACCACCCGCACCAGTTTACCTTGGGGCTGTTGGATCTGATAATGCAGTCCGCGCAATACGTTTTTGACCGAACGCGAGTGATTATCCTGTACGAAATCAACATCGCGCCCGGTCAGTTCGGCAAACTGGCGGCGGTTGAAACTTTCAAAAAAAAAGCCGCGGTCATCGCCGAATACTTTAGGCTCGATGATGAACAAATCGGGAATAGCAGTTGGGATAGCTTTCACACTTACCTCTCTTCTTTCAGTAATCTTTGCAGGTATTGACCGTAACCGTTTTTTGCCAGCGGCAACGCCAGCTTCCCCAGTTGCTCGGCGCCAATAAAGCCTTTGCGATAAGCAATTTCTTCCGGGCAAGCCACTTTCAAGCCCTGACGGTGCTCAATGGTCTCAATGAAATTGCTGGCTTCGATCAGGCTCTCATGAGTACCGGTATCGAGCCAAGCGTAACCTCGTCCCATGATTTCCACATTAAGCTTGTTGCGCTCAAGGTAAATGCGATTCAGGTCGGTAATCTCCAACTCGCCCCGTGCAGACGGCTTGAGGTTGGCGGCGATATCGGCGACATCATTATCATAGAAATACAGTCCCGTAACCGCATAATTGCTCTTGGGATTGACAGGCTTTTCTTCCAGGCTGGTGGCGCGGCCTTGTTCATCGAACGCCACCACGCCGTAACGCTCGGGGTCTTGTACATGATAGGCAAAGACGGTTGCGCCTTGAGTCCGTGCAGTGGCTTGTTCAAGCTGGGTCTGTAAATCGTGGCCGTAAAAAATGTTATCACCCAGCACCAATGCAGCCGGGGCGTTACCGATAAAATCTTTGCCGATGATAAAAGCTTGGGCAAGGCCATCCGGACTGGGTTGCACGGCGTATTGCAGATTCAGCCCCCAGTCGCTGCCGTAGCCAAGCAGTTGCTCAAAGCGCGATGTATCTTGCGGCGTGGAGATGATCAGGATATCTCGAATGCCCGCCAACATCAGCGTACTGAGTGGATAGTAAATCATCGGCTTATCGTAAATGGGGAGCAATTGCTTGGAGACTACTTTGGTCACCGGATAAAGCCGGGTACCGGAGCCACCGGCCAGAATAATGCCTTTACGTTGGGTCATAATTACTTCTCAAGAATTTCGGTAAGCATGCGGGTAACACCGGATTGCCAATGAGGCAGATCCAGGCCAAAGGCGTTTTGCAGTTTGCGGGTATTCAGGCGTGAATTTTTAGGCCGTGTAGCGGGCAATGGGAATGCGCTGGTCGGTACCCGCTGGATCGCATCCGGCGCAACCTTGATGTCGAGCCCGGCCTGACGGGCAAAATCAATGACGAAACTCGCATAGCCATGCCAAGAAGTCTCGCCTCCGGCCACCAAATGATAGAGACCGCTAACATCGGAACGTTGCAGAGCCGAGCGAATACTATGAGCGGTTACATCCGCCAACAGATCGGCACCGGTAGGCGCACCGATCTGGTCGTCTATGACGGAGAGACAATCTCGTTCTTGAGCCAAGCGCAGCATGGTTTTGGCAAAATTACCGCCACGCGCGGCATAAACCCAGCTGGTACGAAAAATGAGGTGTTTACATCCAGTGCCAAGAATAGCCTCTTCGCCTTCCAGTTTGGTTTTGCCGTAGGCACTCAGAGGGCCGGTAGGATCGCTTTCCAGCCATGGCTTGTCTCCACTGCCGTCGAACACGTAATCGGTAGAGTAATGAATGAGCCACGACCCGTTACGTTTGGCCTCTTGAGCCAGCACACCGGGGGTCGTCGCATTAATGGTTCGGCATAGATCTAGCTCGTTCTCGGCTTTATCGACCGCAGTATATGCGGCGGCGTTGACGATAATATCCGGGGCGACAGCTCGAACAGTGTCAGCGATGCCTTCCGGATTACTGAAGTCACCGCATAATGTCCGGCTGTCAGTACTCAGGGCTACTAACTCACCCAACGGAGCAAGACTTCGCTGCAACTCCCAGCCGACTTGACCGCCTTTACCGAATAAAAGAATCTTCATTATTATCTATCCTTGACTGGCATTTTTCCGGCGACTACATGCAAATCCACTCGCGGCGTATTTATCATGCAGCGCGACCTGTATAGTTTTTTTCCACCCATTCGCGATAAGCGCCGGATTGGACGTTGGCTACCCAATCCTGATTTTCTAAATACCACTGGACAGTTTTACGGATGCCGGTATCGAAAGTTTCCGCCGGCTTCCAGCCCAGCTCACGTTCTATCTTGCTCGCGTCAATCGCATAGCGGCGATCGTGACCGGGGCGATCGGTAACATAGGTAATTTGTTCACGATAGCTTTTACCATCCTCACGGGCGCGGAACTCATCCAGTAACGCACAAACGGTATGGACAATGTCGATATTGGGTTTTTCGTTCCAGCCGCCGATGTTGTATACCTCACCGGCCTTGCCCGCTTCCAGTACCCGGCGAATGGCGCTGCAATGGTCTTTGACATAGAGCCAGTCACGGATTTGCTGTCCATCGCCATACACCGGCAGTGGCTTGCCCGCAAGCGCATTGACGATCATCAGCGGGATAAGCTTTTCCGGGAAGTGATAAGGGCCGTAGTTGTTGGAGCAGTTCGTGGTCAGCACCGGCAGACCATAGGTATGATGATAAGCCCGCACCAAATGGTCGCTGGCGGCTTTGCTCGCCGAGTAAGGGCTGTTAGGCTCGTAGCGGTAGGTTTCGGTAAAAGCCGGATCGTCTTTAGCAAGAGAGCCGTATACTTCATCAGTCGATACGTGCAGAAAACGAAAGTTTTGTTTGGCTTCGTCTTGCAAGTTGCCCCAGTAGGCACGCACCGCTTCCAGCAATCGAAAAGTGCCGACGATGTTGGTTTGAATGAAATCTTCCGGGCCGTGAATGGAGCGGTCCACGTGGCTTTCTGCGGCGAAATTGATAATGGCTCGAGGCTGATGCCGGACGAGTAAATCGGTCACCAGCTCGGAATTGCCGATATCCCCTTGCACGAAAATATGCCGTTCATCGCCATCCAATGAGGCAAGGTTCTCACGATTACCTGCGTAAGTCAGTGCGTCGAGATTAATGACCGTTTCGCCGGATTGCGCCAACCAGTCCAATACAAAATTCGCACCGATAAACCCGGCGCCGCCTGTTACTAAAATCATTTAATATGCCCGAAATACCTGTTTCCCCGCCGGATGTTCGCCGAGGGTGCGTTTAACTCTTTATGAATAACCGAATTTTTACTAAAAACATGCCTGTTAGCAAACGACAATATCAGCATTCTACCTTATGGCTGAGAGAGGGAAACAGCTTTTTATGGTAATTTGCTGGAAACGCTGAGCTTGAGCAAAGTTTGAGATTTCTTGCGTCGCGCCATTTCGACCGAAACTACGCAAAGCGGTGTAACGGACATCAAAACAACTGCCGCAGATTTTCAGCCAACACCTGACAACCTTTCCATTCGCAAACACTAACAGGAAGATAACAGTTTTGCGGGTTCGCTTTTGAAGCGTAACAAGACATTAACAACGCCTGTTTATGAGCATATTTAAAAAATCTCCCGCATCTACTATTTTTAAAGGCCTCTCGACGACGCCAAGATAACGCTTCACAGCACGCGCAATCGAAACCGGCGAATTCGGATCGAAGGTCTGCTCAGGGTCAAGCACATCGCGAACATAATCCAGTTCCGCCGCCAGCACCGATAATCCAGCTTGGTGCGCCTCAATCAGGGGCAGACCAAACGATTCGAAAGTCGAAGGATAAATCAACGCACTCGCATTTTCATAGAGTCCCAATATACCGTTATGAGGTAACTCTCCTTTATTCGTTATTTTCAGCCCGTACCGTTGACGCATCGCACCTATCTCCGTGTATAACGTAGCAAAGCGAGCCTCATCCAAAGTCAAGCATAGCGAAGGAAATAGCCCCTCTTCAGCCAATAGACACCAAGCTTCAATGAGTCGCCAATGGTTCTTATGCGGTTCGCCGGACGCAACATACACGAAGTCATAGTGCTTTTCTTTTTGCGCTTCCGGTTGCAGCTCTCTATACGCATCGCCATTTGGCTCCGCCACAAAAGGAAGCACTCGCACAGGCACCTTTCCCTGAGTCTTTATATCCAGCAATCTTTTCATCGTCGGCGTTTGTACGATGAATTCACTGACGTTTGACAGTGTTCTAGAGAACCACAGCCGCTCTATAGCAAGCCGTAACCGCACCCTAAGCGGGAAGCCATTCAACTGGACGTCATCGATCAAATACCGATTCTGCACGAAGACCACTGTGCGTCCTCGCAATTTAAATAAGGGTGGCAGGTTGCCGAAACATAAAATAATGTCCTCCGGCCCAACACTGTCAGCAAGCCATCTTTCCGCCTTCAAACGCTGTATGACGGAGGGCTGCACTCGCTTGATTTCGACGTTATGAATCATATTCGACGGAGCAGGCATACGGCTGTCCAAGGACAGCACCACCTGCACTTTGCCGTCGAGCGCTTTTAGCAAAGCCTGAAGCAAAGATCGCCCGCCGCCTTGATGCACGTTGGTCGCATGTATGAACACTCTGTTTTGCATGCTTTCAACTACCGGCATAATGTGTTTTCTGTATTCCGGACGCCAGACCAGCGAACCTGAAATTTGCGAGTGAAGCGCTTAGCGTTTCCATATAAACTGCGCCCTGTTTTTTTACATAAACAGCGGGTTGATTATGTCTTTGTCCAATACGGCGGCAAGCCCTTGACTCGTCTACCAAAATCAATAAATTTCCTCGTCATTCTTTCCCCGATCAAATTCCATAATATCAAACGGATATAAACCCTTATCATCGCCATTACCCAGAAAAAACCGGGAAGACGCAGGCCATGCATCTTCTGAGCGCGCCTGACATCCCACATCGATTCAACAGAGTTTGCCGGACTGCTGCTGAGTCCGCCTTGACGCATCCCAATCATAATAAGGCCGGGAACAAATACCGCATCGGCTTCCTTTAGCTCGCGCAGCAATAACTCATAATCACCGCCGATGCGAAACGATTCATCAAAATTTCCGTGCTGCTCAAATAAGCTGCGCCGGTGCATTAAACCTGGGTGCGGGATACTCATAACCTGTTTAAAGCGTTCTTTAACTCCCTGCCATGGCTCGCCGATCGGATACAGGTTTTCCCCATTATTGTTCAGAAGCATAATTTGCCCATACGCCACACGAATATCGGGAGGAACTGTCATTAATTGCGAAGCCATCCGCTCCAGTACCTGTGCGTCCCAAAAAAAATCATCCGCCCCCAAAAAACATATCCACTCGCCTTTCGCCTGGGATAACCCTTTATTCCATGCGTTGTAGATGCCGCTATCCGGCTCGGAAACCCAATAACCAAGCTTATCCCGGTTGGATTCGAGTACATCAACAGTTCCGTCCTTAGAGCCTCCATCGATAATAATCAGCTCTTTATTGGCATAAGTTTGCTGTGCAATGCTGTCGATGCATTGCTGCAATGTATCAATGCCATTAAATACCGCGACAATAACCGAAATTAAATCGGGAGAGAGAGAAGTCATGATTTATAAACACAAGCTTTTAAAAATATTAATACATTTGACGCTACCAACCTCAATATAGATAAAACGACAGATATTGTTTCAGATAAAAACCCCGTGCCTTCATATCGACATAAATATTTGCTTGGCAATATGACGGCACGAGTTTTATTTATGTCCGCCAACCATATTCTCGCCACATAGCTTGCCCAATGTCTTTCAGTCAACTGTGTTTTACAAAACCATGCAATAGCTGCCCTATACCCTTCAGTCACTTCATTGCCCGTATCAAGCGTTGCAAACGAGCCTGGGTGAGAACGAAAAAACACCTCGGCTTGAGAAATCATCATCACCGTTTTATAGCTCAATGCTGTCAATGTGAACAGCAACACATCAGGCCCAGCTCCATTCTTAGAAAAGTCGCGAGGAATTTTTGTAGGAATTTCAACTCGTAAATTAGCGCGGATGTCTGCCATGCGGAAAAGGGCTGCGCCCGGCGAATACGGTATTTGAGATTGCTTTCGAGGAATCAGTAAATTAAAGTAACGTTTGCTTGATATTTTCTGTAATTCAGTAGGTGCTGCATAAAACACAACGGCATTATCCGGTGATTCGCCAATCAATGCCGCTGTAGAAACGAAGCCAATTTCAGGATCTTCAAGATACGGAAGCGTGTGCTCAAGAAACTTAGGGAACATCAAATCATCACTGAACAGTATTTTTCCAAATTCCCCTTGCGCCTTCTCCACGCATACCAACCAATTCCTCACCGGGCCAATATTAGTGTCGTTTTGGAATATTCGTACCCGATGATCGGTTGCGGCAAATTGCCGGCAAATTTCCCATGTCCCATCCTCACTGTCGTTATCTACCACCACGACTTCAAAATCCATGAAGGTTTGATTCAGTGCAGACTGGATGCATTCGGCGATGTAGTCTTTACGATTGTAAACCGGTATCAGGATACTGACTTTGGGTATATATGCTTGAATTTGAGTCATTCAAAAACCCCTCTCATTCCATCACAAACTATGCGATGAACTTGAATCGGAAGAACTACCGCTGCAATCAGCAAACTTATACAAGTCGCCAGCACAACTCCGCTTAACCCGAAGCCAAAATGCTTGGTAAAGAGCAACGCCAAAGGAATATTTACCAGCATTGCAATCACCGCTGTATATAGCTGTGCTTTAATTCTACCTATTCCATTCACGAACATGGCATAGACGTTATTCCAGATAGAAACCAACACAAACAACCCCACTGTAATTACCAATGGCGATGTCACTTCCAGTTCACGACCTACCCACACGGCAATTATGGATCTCGCCAACAGTCCCATAAAGATAACAGCAAGTACAACTCCAAAATAAATAGCCATCTGCTTTTGCAGCATTTGTTTAATCCAACCGATGTCTTTTCTATGATAGGCGTCGGTATAAGCAGACCAGAGCGGCGCCGAGATGAGCGTATGCGCAAATATAATCACACTGAAGAGCTTGAAGACAACTTCATATTGAGCGACGTACTGCGGACCAAACAACTGTGTAATTAGCATTTTATCAGTTGTAAAAATAACCAGTACGGCAAGCTGGATAATAAAAAACTGCATGCCAACAGACAGCAATGGATGCACATGCTGTTTGTCCAGATAAGGCTTGGGGCGTAATTCTGGGTTCTGTTGATAGAGCCACAGACTCAACAAAAGGTTTGCGATAACCAGCGAAACGCCATACGCAAAGGCCAAATTACTTATTGATGCATCAGTTGTTTTGGTCAAAACAAAGACAAGTATCAAGGCCAGGACGTTTGAGATCAATTGACCCAGTGCAGTCAGCGAGGTTTTTTGCATCGCTCCGAGTAGCGCACCGATCAAACCAATCCAGAAATTTAATACAATGAAGAAAGTTGCAATCTGCACCGTCAGGCGCAAAGTTGCTTCCTGAATTGCGTGGGTATTGAAGACTATTTGCCAAGGCACAAAAAATGAGGCCGCAGTGACCAAGGCCCACAGTGTAAAAGCAATCAATCCAACTAGGCTATAACCCGAAGCGATATAGCCCGCGGCTTCAGCCTTGTCATTTTTTGCAAGGGCTTCGGCCACTTTGTTACGCAAACCATTGCCGACACCTAGGTCAAAGAATACGATCCATGACATGACTGTCAATAAAGTTGACCACACTCCAAACTGTTCTTGCCCAAGATAACGAATCATCAACGGAATAGCGAGAAACGAGGCCGCCATAGAGACCGTTTTATATACAACCGCTCCCTTAATTTGGCGCACATAGTTATGGGTTCGTTCCTTTGAGACAGTCTCATTCATTATGTCTGACTCACCCACTGAACCATGCGCGCGACACCCTCTTGCGCTGACACCATTGGCCGCCAGTTAAGCCGCTGTTTGGCTTTAACGATGTCCGCAACGAATACCCGCTGGTCGCTTTCACGTACAGGCAGGTGTATGTATCTCAGTTTTATATTCAATATTGTTTCGAGCAACGAGAACAGTTCTAGCAGGGATAAACTGTTTTCAATGCCGCCGCCAACATTAAAAACTTGGCTTTTGACCGTATCTATATTATTGACAGCCGCCATATAGAGACGCTTCATATCATCCGCGTGAAGCACATCGCGTACTTGTTTACCCGTTCCTGATATGGTGAAAGGCTCTTTAGCAACAGCCTGCTTGGCTTCAACCGCTTTCTGACAAAACCAACCAACCCAGCCTTGATCGTAAGTTGCAAATTGGCGGCCGCCATACATAGAGGAATGCCGGAAAACGACGGTTTTTAGACCAAAAATACGCGCATAATCAAGCATGTATTGATCTGCCGCTCCTTTGGAGCATCCATAAGGAGAATGGAACTCAAGCGACGTTGTTTCATCAAAACCTTCTGGCCTATCGATACATTCATAGCGTGTATCGGTTTCTTGATAAGCGTACTGTTCCAAATCGCCATACACTTTATTAGTCGATGAATAAACTACCGTCGCATCGGGCGCGTACAAGCGCACCGCTTCCAGTAAGTTGTGCGTACCTACTACGTTTACTTCAAAGTCCATGCGCGGATTTGCGATTGATGTAGTCATCGCCACCTGCCCAGCCAGATGAAAAATTGCATCCGGCTTAAACGACTGAACTACCCTAGTAATATCATTCTGGTTGCGAATATCGCCATGCTCGAATCGGAAATTGCCTTGACCTTGCAACCAGACAAGATTTTCTCGCGAGCCATTGCGATAAAGATTGTCAAATATGGTTAACTCATCGCCGCGCGACAGTGCGTCTTCAGCTAAATTGCTACCTAGGAAGCCGCAGCCGCCCGTAATTAGAAGTTTCATAAGTGTTTTCTTTCAAAGTTGATTACTTGTTTTAATCCTGTTTCAAGGTCATAACGGCATTGCCATCCCAGCGCCAATAAGCCGGATAAATTTGCCTCCGACTGCATGAGTTCATGCTCACGATAAGGATAGGCGCCGAAGTCAAGCTTAGTTCGCGAAACAGTCAACCGATGAACGGTATTAACAAAATCACGGATGCTAACCGCTTGTCCTGAACCAACAGCAAATTCAGAAAATCCTTTCCCAACTTTGCCGACATTTCCGAGCAAACATAAATAAGCGCTAACCACATCATCGATATGTATAAAATCCCGCTTTTGTTCGCCCAACGTCAGCTGCAATTCATCAATATTCTTTAGGCAGGCGCTAATAACATGGGTTGAGAATTTGCTGGAGTCATCACCCGCGCCATACATATGTTCAAGTTTGATATTAACAAAGTTTATCTTGCCGGTATCGGCAAAACCCTTTCCCCACTCCGCAAAGTGGTGCTTCGAGAGTGAATAAGCATTTAGATACTTGAAAAGGATGGTATCGGTATTAAAAAAGCTTTCTGTATTAAAGAAGGCTGCGGTTTCCAGCAATTGCAAGGGAAAAACCGTATTGGCTGCGAATATCTCGGATGCCTTTTCTCCGCTCCGACCATAGCAGGTTGCAGTATGTATCACTGCATCGATATGTCCCAACGACTTAAACGGCAGGTCCAGGTCATCCTCGATATTGAATACAGCAAGCTGGGGCATGCAGTCATCAAGCCGAGAAAGATTTGATACGGCACGCTTTAATATCGCTACTCTGTGTCCTGCCGCTAATAGTGCGTGAACCAAATGACTGCCAAGATAGCCGGTAGCGCCGGTAATCAATAAAGTTTGCATAACAAGCTAAATACTTAAGCTCAGAAACTCTTCAATCCGTTCGCAGACATAGTCCAGCATCGGCTCGTTTAATCCGGGGTACACACCGATCCAGAAAGTGTTATTCATGATGTCGTCGGTGCGGGTCAGCTCGCTGCTGACACGATAAATACGGTCCTTAAAATACGGCTGACGGGTCAGGTTACCGGCAAACAATAGGCGCGTGCCGATTTTGTATTGGTCCAGGTATTTTAACAGCTCGACCCGCTCGATACCGGCCGACTCCCTGATCGTAATCGGGAAGCCAAACCAGGACGGCTCGCTATCCGCGGTCGCCTCGGGCAAAATCAGCAACTGTTCGCAGGATTGCAGCCGTGTTTTAAGGAACGCGAAGTTGCGTTTGCGCGCGGCGATAAACTCAGGCAAGCGATCCATTTGCGCCAATGCGCAAGCGGCCTGCATGTCGCTGATGTTCAGGTTGTAGCCCAGATGCGAGTAGGTGTATTTATGATCGTAGCCTTTAGGCAATGTTCCAAGTTGCCAGCCAAAACGTTTGCGGCAGGTATCGTCGCAGCCCGGCGCGCAGTAGCAATCGCGGCCCCAATCGCGGAACGATTCGATAATTTTTTTCAATTTACGGTCTTTGGTAAAAACAATGCCGCCTTCGCCCATGGTGATGTGGTGAGCCGGGTAAAAACTACAGGTGGCGATATGGCCGAAAGTGCCGACATGCTGGCCCTTGTATAGTGAGCCTAATGCGTCGCAGCAATCTTCAATCACCCACAGGTTATGTTTTTGCGCGATCGCCATCACCGCATCCAGGTCGAACGGATTGCCCAGTGTGTGGGCAACCATAATCGCGCGGGTGCGTTCGGTCACCGCCGCTTCGATTTTTTGCGGGTCGATATTGTAGGTCGGAATATCGACATCGACAAACACCGGCACCATGCCGTTCTGCAAAATGGGATTAACGGTGGTAGGAAAACCGGCCGCTACGGTAATAACTTCATCACCCGGCTTTAATGCGCGATCACCCAGTTTGTACGAAGTCAGCGCAGTAAACGCCAGCAAGTTGGCGGCCGAACCTGAAGTAGTCGTCAGTGCGTAAGGCACGCCGACAAATTCGGCAAAACGCTGTTCAAATGCGGCGTTAAAACGCCCGGTGGTAAGCCAGCCATCCAGAGAGGCATCGACCATGTTTTTCAGTTCGGCAGCTCCGAGGACTTTGCCGGAAGGAGGAATGACGCTGGTACCGGCCTGAAAAGATTTATGCTGATATTTTAAATCAGCGAAATTATCAATATTCAACATCACCAATTTACGCAACACACGCTCATAACCGGTATCACTCAACTGAGCGACCGGCTTTTCTATGCGGCTGCTATGCAAATTAAACGTTTTGTCGATTCGAATATGGCTTGGATGCTTGAGCGGTCCATCGACAAAATCCGCAGCTTCCAACGCAAAGCCATTCGCTTCATCGACCGGCGCCTTAGTAATAAAGGCAATGCGTACATCTTCGTTTTCATCCTTGCCGGCCAATGCCAACACGGGTCTTTTCTTTTTATTGCTGAGATCGCTAAACGGAAAGTACGCGCTGTAAATCGTACCAGGCGTAATTTCAAAGGTCATTCCAACAATCCTCTTCCGCGCTGTTAAGGATATTTTGGGCAAAACCGCTTTCATCCATTAATTTCGCCAACGCCGAGCTTTCTTCCAGTGCCGCAGCTTTGGAAGCTGATCGAGGAAAAATGACAACCTCAACTTCGTCACCCATTTCGGCGGGCAGAACAATGTGAATAGTATGATTTGCATCTGCCGTCAGTTGTTTACGTAAAACGCCAGTCATGTTCGCGCCTCTTTCAAATAAAGGTTAATTTGTTTCAATGTTACCGCTTTCATATTCGCGCCCTGCTGATATTTTTTTTGCCAATCCACGATTTTACTCAACGCTTGATCCAGGTTCCATTTCGGCTGCCAATGCAGGCGGGCTTTAGCCTTGGAACAATCCAGTTTCAGGTAATGGGCCTCGTGCGGATGATCGCCATCATCCAAGACCCAGCTCGCGTCCTCGCCCCAGGATTGAGTCAAGCTTTCCACTATCCATTGCACAGGCTTGGCATCTTCGTCGCTCGGACCGAAATTCCAGCTCTCGGCATAAACTGCGCCTTCTTGGTAAAGTTTTTGCGCCAGCAATAAATAGCCTGACAGCGGCTCCAACACATGTTGCCAGGGACGAATCGCATGCGGGTTGCGGATATGCACCGGCTTGCCCTGCATGATTGCGCGCATGATGTCTGGAATAAGCCGGTCTTCGGCCCAATCGCCGCCTCCGATCACGTTGCCCGCTCTGACCGAAGCCAATGCGACGCGATGATCGGTAAAATTGTGCGAATTGAAATAGGAGCTTCGATAAGCCGCCGCCACCAGTTCGGCACAGCCCTTGCTGTTGCTGTAAGGATCGTAGCCCCCCATCGCTTCATTTTCCCGATAACCCCAGGCCCATTCCCGGTTTTCATAGCACTTGTCGCTGGTGACATTGACAATGGCCCGCACACTGCTCGTCAGTCTTGCCGCTTCCAACACATGCACGGTGCCCATTACGTTGGTGGAATACGTTTCTATCGGGTTGGCGTAGGAATAGCGCACCAAGGGCTGAGCTGCCATATGGATGACAATCTCGGGTTGATATTTTGCAAATACGGCTGACAGCGCGGCAAAATCGCGTATATCCGATTCGATGCTGACCATGCATTCAGCCACATTGGCGGCCTCGAACAGGCTCGGATTCGTCGGCGCCTCCAGTGCATAGCCGATGACTTTTGCGCCCATGTCTTGCAGCCACAGTGAAAGCCAGCTGCCTTTGAAACCGGTATGGCCGGTTAGCAATACGACTTTACCGGCCCAGAATGAGGGTTCTACCATATTTTCCACGGCGCTTTGCCGCTTGCCCATAATGTTTCAAGATGGTTTTTATCGCGCAAAGTATCCATAGGCTGCCAAAAGCCTGAATGAAAATAAGCCGCCATTTGTCCGTTTCCGGCAAGTCGCTCCATCGGTTCGCGCTCCCATACCGTATGATCGTCTTTAATGTAATCAAGTACTTCGGGCGAGAGCACGAAGAAACCACCGTTCACCCAACTACCGTCTCCTTGCGGCTTTTCTTGAAAACTAACAATGTTATTTCCGCTCAAGTTAAGTGCACCGAAGCGTCCTGGTGGCTGTGTTGCGGTCAAAGTGGCCAATTTGCCATGCTGTTTATGAAAATTAATCAGCGCCGTGATGTTAATATCTCCAATACCATCACCATAAGTACAGCAAAAATCTTCGCCCGTTACATAATTGGCAATGCGCTTAATGCGGCCACCGGTCATGGTTTCTTCCCCGGTATCGACCAGCGTGACGCGCCATGGCTCAGCATTGCGTTGATGCACTTCCATCTTGTTATTCTGCATGTCAAAAGTCACATCGGACATATGCAGGAAATAATTGGCGAAATATTCCTTGATAACATAGCCCTTATAACCGCAGCAGACCACAAACTCATTGATGCCGTGTGCGGAATACACTTTCATGATATGCCAAAGCATGGGACGACCGCCGATTTCAATCATCGGCTTCGGACGAATGGATGTTTCTTCGCTGATTCGTGTTCCCATTCCACCCGCAAGAATGACTGCTTTCATACCAAATTGCCTTTGAATACTTTGTAAGTCAGATTGATCCCTTCTTTGAGACCGGTACTCGCTCTCCAGCCCAATTCACCAATTTTGGACACATCTAATACCTTACGTATCGTGCCATCGGGTTTGGATACATCTTGTACAAAGTTACCAGTGTACCCTACTACATCGGCACACATTTCTGCCAGTGCTCGGATGGATAAGTCTTCGCCCGTACCCACGTTGATCAATGGGCAGAGATCAGGGTTAATCAACGCGTTGTAGCGCTCATCATCTAATGACGCCAAAAATACTAACGCATTCGCCAGATCGTCCACATACAAAAATTCGCGTTTAGGCATACCACTACCCCACAGCACAACTTCTTCAGTACCGGAAATTTTTGCTTCGTGTATTTTGCGTATTAAGGCAGGCAATACATGTGAGTTATTCAAATCATAATTATCGCCCGGACCATATAAATTGGTGGGCATGGCTGCCAGCCATTTAGTTCCGTATTGGCGATTGTACGACCAGCACATTTCAATACCGGCAATCTTAGCCAAAGCATAAGCGCGGTTGGTCGGTTCGAGCGGTCCTGTGAGCAGATATTCTTCCTTGATCGGCTGCGGGCAATCACGAGGATAGATACAAGAGCTACCTAAAAATATTAAACGATTGACACCTGTCGCATAAGCAGCACGGCAAACATTTGACTCAACAGACAGATTATTCATTAGGAATTCCACCGGATAACTATTATTGGCCTGAATACCACCGACTTTCGCAGCGGCCAGAAATACGATCTCAGGTTGTTCCTGCTCAAAAAATTGTTGCGTGGACCTAGCGTCTTCCAAATCCAATTCGGCATGAGTGCGCCCTATCAGGTTGGTATAGCCTTGCCGCTGTAACTCCCGAACAATGGCGCTACCCGCCAAGCCCTGGTGTCCGGCAATATATATTCTAGCGCGCTTATTCATGCTGATTGTTTACTCATGATAATCATAAACAACAAAGCCGTGCTTCTTTACCAACTCGTCACGCTCGGCAGATTTAAGGTCTTCGCACACCATTTCGCTGACTAATGCCTCGAAGCTGATTTGGGGCGTCCAGCCGAGTTTGATCCTGGCTTTGCTCGCATCACCCAATAGCGTTTCCACTTCAGTCGGACGGAAATAGCGCGGATCAACAGCGACGATACAGTGACCGGCGTCATCGAAGCCTTTCTCGTCAACGCCTTCCCCGCGCCATGTGATAGCTATATCCAGCTCTTTGGCAGCGGCATTGACGAAATCGCGTACGCTGTATTGCACCCCGGTGGCGATCACAAAATCTTCCGGCTGTTCCTGTTGCAGCATCAACCATTGCATCTCAACGTAGTCTTTCGCATGACCCCAATCGCGCAAGGCATTCAGGTTGCCGAGATACAGGCAGTCTTGCAGGCCCAGTTTGATCCGGGCCAACGCACGGGTGATTTTGCGCGTGACGAATGTTTCGCCGCGAATCGGCGATTCATGATTGAACAAAATACCGTTACAGGCATAGATACCGTAGGCTTCGCGGTAGTTGACGGTGATCCAGTACGCGTAAAGTTTGGCAACCGCATAAGGGGAACGCGGATAAAACGGCGTGGTTTCCTTTTGCGGAGTTTCCTGCACCAGTCCGTATAGCTCGGACGTGGAAGCCTGATAAAAACGCGTCTTTTTTTCCAGGCCGAGAATACGAATCGCCTCCAGAATGCGTAATGCGCCCAATGCGTCCGAGTTGGCGGTGTACTCCGGCTCTTCGAACGAGACCGCAACGTGGCTTTGTGCCGCGAGGTTATAGATTTCGTCCGGCTGGACTTTTTGAATGATATGAATCAGGCTCGACGAGTCGGTCATATCGCCGTGGTGCAAAAAGAACGGCTTGCCTTCTTCATGCACGTCATGGAACAAATGGTCGATACGCGCGGTATTGAACAAGGAGCTGCGGCGCTTGATGCCATGAACTTCATAGCCCTTATCCAATAACAATTCAGCCAGATAAGCGCCATCCTGCCCGGTAACGCCGGTAATTAATGCTATTTTACTCATTGGGTTTAAGCTCTGTCGTAAGTGTCATCGAAACGCACAATATCGTCTTCGCCGACATACTCGCCGCATTGCACTTCGATAATTTGCAACGGAAGAGTGCCGGGATTTTCCAGACGGTGCCGGTGGGTCTTGGGAATATAAGTCGACTGGTTGGCTTCCAGTTGGATTTGCTGCGTACCATTGGTGATTTTAGCGGTGCCGGAGACCACAACCCAATGCTCGGAGCGGTGTTTATGCATTTGCATCGAAAGCTTGGCGCCCGGATTAACCATAATACACTTGATCTTGAAGTTGGGGCCTTGTTCCAAAACCGTGTAGATTCCCCAGGGGCGATGCACGGTCAAATGCGTTTCAGTCAAATGCGGATGGGTTGTCTGTACCTGCGCGACCAGTTGCTTGATGTCCTCGGTGCGATTGCGGTCGCAAATTAGCGTCGCATCCGCGGTCTGAATCACTGCAATATTCTGTACGCCCAACGTGGCCAGCAGACCGTTCGAACTCCATAGCAGACTGTCTTGCGTATCCAGCGTCAGGACATCGCCTTGCGTGATATTTCCCGATTCATCTTTGCCGCGATGCTGATAGATTGACTCCCAGCTGCCAAGATCGCTCCAGTCCATCGAAACAGGCACGACCGCCACTTTTTTCTCTTTTTCCGCTAAACCATAGTCAATGGATAGATTCGGCAGCTGGTCATAAGAGGCTTCCACCACGGCCATTCCCGACATTGATGTTATTGCATGATGAATTTCCGGCTGATGGCATTCCAGCATGTGCATAAAATCGCCCGCCCGGAATACAAACATGCCGCTGTTCCACAAATAGCCGTTTTCGACAAAGCGTTTTGCGTTCTCAAGATCCGGTTTTTCAACAAATCGGGACACACTCAAAACCGGATCGGCTGCGTTGAGTCCCAAAGACTCCGCAGGCTGAATATAGCCGTAACCGGTTGCCGGCTCGGAGGGTGTAATACCCAGCAATACCAGATAACCTTGCGCCGCCGCCAACTCGGCCGATTGCCAGGCCGAAAGAAAACCTTGTTCGTCGCCGATCGCGTGATCGGAAGGAAAAACGCCGACTATCGCCTCCGGGTCCTGCTTGAAAATTTCCCACACGGCCCATGCAATCGCAGGCAATGTATTGCGGGCACAAGGTTCGGCCAATACCGCCGCAGGAAGCTGTGCGTCGACTTCTGCCAACTGCCCTTTTACCTCAAACTTGTGATCCTGGTGCGTTACCGTCAACAAGCATCCGGCATCCACATGCTTGAGTAAACGGCATGCCGTTTGTTGCAGCAATGTTTGCTCTCCGTTGAGAGGAAGCAATTGCTTCGGGCGCAATGTTCGGGAAAGCGGCCAAAGGCGACTGCCGCTGCCGCCGGCAAGAATAATCGCATAACTGTTAGCCATAATCTTATCGGACATGACAACCGCGTAATTGCATGAAGTCCGCTTCTAATGATGAAGAAGGGGAAGCAGGAGCAGTGCAGCGGTTTATTGTGAGAAACGTATAGAGCGCTTGCAAAGGGATTAACAAGGACAATACCGATCGAACTTGGATCACTAAAACATCTCTTATCATTGTCCTTTCAATATTAAGCATATTCTTGTTTTTATCGAGGCCGGTGAATTATTCAATTGTTTCATAGGCAAGCCAATTTAACTAAGTCTTAAGGCCGCTTGGCCTGACCTGCATATATTCGTAAATTTTATCAGTTAAGCTTGCTGCTTTATTCCAGTGAAAGAATAAACTCCCACTGATCTTTGCTTACCGGCATAATGGATAATCGATTACCGCGCCTGACCAGCGCGAGGTCTACCAAAGCTTCTTCGTGCTTTAATTCTTGTAGGGTGATGGTGCGGGACAGGGTTCTGACATATTTAATGTCAACCATGATCCAGCGAGGATGTTCAGGATCGCTTTTAGGATCGAAATGCTTGTCGTCCGGATCGAAGGCGGAAAAATCGGGGTAGCCTTCTTTGACGATTTCCATAATGCCGACGATGCCGGGCATGCTGCAATTGGAATGATAAAAGAAAACCTGGTCGCCCAGTTTCATGTCATCCCGCATCATATTTCTGGCCTGATAATTACGTACACCATCCCAATGTTCGGTCTGGTTAGGCATGTTGTAAAGATCGTTAATCCCGAACGTATCGGGTTCGGATTTCATTAGCCAGTAGTTCATGGGGATTTCTTTATGAGATGTTATGGTGCATCTCCCGCCTGCGCCGTAATGTGCTTTCGTCCTTGAACCGAAGGTTCAAGTGGGGACATGGCCGGTAAATCAGGCTTCCCGTATAAAACGGGCATGCTCACCAATACTGGTATCCGCCCCCGGGGTAAAAACAGGTTCAGGAAACACCCAGCACACTCTCGAACGCTGCAGGAAATGCAAGACAATAGTTTATCGTGTTTACTGATTTTCTAAAACGTTTTCTATCTTGTGAGTCATTTTCGCCAGACATTCATTCAATGTTTGGTTAAGTGCGGCATTTTGGCTTTTTATCATTTGTAACTCGTGCGCCAAATTAAGCGCCGCCATAACCGCGATCCTGTCTGCGCCGGCCACCTTGCCGGAATCCCTCATTTGACGCATTTGCATATCAAGCTGTCCCGCCGACCTAATCAGGTCGCTTTGCTCGTCCGGCGCACAGGCAATTTTATATTCTTTGCCCATAATGGTCAGCGACACAGGCTGGAGTTTCTTGTTCATGATCCGTTCTCCATTGCTTTTAGACGAGTAATCATCGCTTCAACCCGAGTTCTGGCCAAAGTGGTTTTTTCTAAAAGTTTGGCCTTTTCCCGAACTAATGAATCTTGTTTGGTTTTCAGCGAACTGTTTTCATTTTTCACATGGTTGTACTGCTCGATAAGCTGATCCAGCTTGTCTTCGAGGTCTTTTAACTCTAAAGATTGATTTAATTCTGTCATGGTGGTAACTAGGTTGTTGCGAGCAAGTAAAGATGCGCCATTTTGCGTCTTTACCAAGCGATTCAAGATTAACAAATATTATCCAAGTTAATGATCATGGTAGCATAAGCGATATTTTTAGTCCGCGATAGTGAAATTATTATGTGGGATTTATGACTTACCAAGTAATTAATGCAATAGTTGTACATAGCGATGCCGAACTATCGGCGGCGCACGCTCACGGCATGGCGACCGGCATGTTATGCGCCAATGAGCAGGCACAAAGTGCTGAATGGCTAACCGAGCTGTTTCAGCATGGAACACCCGTAGCTGATGATGAGCGGACGACCTTGGTCCATTTGTTCGAAGATACCCGAGACTTATTGGTTAGCGATGAATTTGAATTTGACTTACTTTTACCCGGCGATGACGCATTATTGGGTGAGCAGGTTGAAGCCCTGACTTACTGGTGCCAGGGCTTTTTACTGGGCGTGGGTTTTACCCATGCCACCTCCGACTTGTCCAAGGAAGCCAGGGAAATACTAAAAGACATTATCGAATTCACCAAGTTGGATACCGAAGCTGAAGGCGAAGAAGATGAGAGCGATTTTATGGAAATTACCGAATACATGAGATCGGCTGTGTTATTGCTGCGGAGCGAATTAAATCAAAAAAGTTCAAGATCAAAAACGTCTTGAACCTTTTACCTTGAAACTTACCTGATTAAACATGAAACAAAGTGAATTTAAAAAACGCCGCAAGCTATTAATGCAGCACATCGGCAAAGGCAATATTGCACTGATCGGCAGCGCAGCAGTTCGAGCCCGCAACCGGGATGTCAATTACCCGTTCCGGCAGGATAGCGACTTTTATTATTTAACCGGCTTTAATGAACCGGATTCTTTGGCCGTTTTTATTCCCGGCCGCAAACAAGGCGAATATATCTTGTTCTGCCGGGAATTCGATGAGAAAAAGGCCCTGTGGGAAGGCGCACATGCCGGTCTCGAAGGCGCGACCACGCATTATAAGGCGGACGATTCTTTTCCGATTGACGACCTGGACGATATTTTGCCCGGCATGCTGGAAGACAAAGGCAAGGTCTATTATCCGATAGGACGGGATTCCGACCTTGACCACAATTTGCTGGTCTGGATAAACCATATCCGCAGCCAGTCCAGAAGCGGCGTTACTGCGCCGGGAGAGCTGGCTTCACTGGAGCATATCCTGCACGAAATGCGGCTATTCAAGAGTCCTGAAGAGCTCAAGCTGATGCGCCGGGCCGCTGACGTATCCGCCAGCGCTCATGTTAAGGCCATGCAAAAATGCCAACCCGGACTGTATGAGTATCAGGTAGAAGCGGAAATCATTTATAACTTTATCCAGGGCGGCCTGCGTGCGGTTGCTTACCCTTCGATTGTCGCCGGAGGAAAAAATGCCTGCGTACTGCATTACACTGAAAATGCCGATAAATTAAAAAGCGGCGATTTACTGTTAATCGATGCCGGTGCCGAGTGCGACCATTACGCCGCCGATATTACCCGCACGTTTCCGGTTTCAGGACGTTTTAGCGATCCGCAAAAACAGCTTTATCAATTGGTCCTGGATGCCCAGGCGGCGGCAATCGAACAGATCAAGCCGGGCTTACCGTGGCATTTGGCGCATGAAGCGTCGGTTGAGGTGCTCACTAAAGGACTGGTAACACTGGGATTACTGAAAGGCAAGGTGTCCAAGCTGATCAAGGATGAAAAATACAAACAGTTTTACATGCACAGGATCGGCCACTGGCTGGGCATGGATGTGCATGATGTCGGCGACTATAAGCTGGATAAAGAATGGCGTTTACTGGAAGCCGGCATGGTACTGACCATCGAGCCGGGATTGTATATTCCTGAGGATTGCCTGACCGTTGACGAACAATGGCGCGGCATCGGCATACGCATTGAAGACGATGTGCTGGTAACCGCCGAGGGGCATGAGATTTTGACCGGCGGCGTACCCAAAACCATTGCCGAAATTGAAAGCTTAATGCAGGCGAGCTGATGCAACATGATTATGACTTATTGATTTCCGGCGGCGGCCTGGCAGGTAACTGTCTGGCGCTGGCATTAAAAGAAACCGGGTTGAAAATTGCAATAGTCGAAGCAAGCACCCGCGAACAACATCATAATTCTCCCGCCGGTGACAGGGCCTTGGCTTTGGCCGCCGGTACCGTAAAAATGCTTGAGGCACTGGGCATTTGGCAGGGTATCAGCCAAGCCGCCACAGCAATCAAAGATATCCATATTTCCGATCAGGGCCATTTCGGTAAAACCCGGCTTTCGGCGCAAAAAGAAAATGTGGAAGCGCTGGGCTATGTGATTACCGCAAGAGACATTGAAGCGCATGTCGCCGGCTTGGTTAAGGAAAGTAGTATAGAACTGATTTGCCCTGCCCGGCTGGTCGGCTTGATGGCCGGTAATGATGCCGTCAACATCAGTCTGAAACGCGGCGATGAATCGTTAAACATATCGGCCAAACTGCTGGTTGGCGCGGACGGCGGCAACTCCTCGGTGCGCAATCTGCTGGAAATACCCCGGCACATCACCGAATACGGACAAACAGCTCTGGTCACCACGGTTAAAACATCCCTTCCCCATAAAAATGTCGCATTCGAGCGTTTTACCGCTTCAGGGCCGTTGGCCATGCTGCCTGTCGATATTGATCATTGCGCCGTGGTCTGGACGCGCACCAGCGAAGATGCGGATGCACTGATGTCCGGCAGCGAGGCGGACTTTTTGGCCGAGCTTCAGCAATGTTTCGGCTATAGACTGGGCGAGCTAAGTTTGGCAGCCCCTCGGCGAGCGTTCCCGCTGTCACTGATCCGCGCCGAAAAAATGACCGCAGATCGAACCGTGGTCATCGGCAATGCGGTGCATCAGTTGCATCCGGTTGCCGGACAGGGGTTTAACTTAGGGTTGCGCGACGTTGTGCAACTGGCCGAAATGATCATCAAGCAGCATCAGGCAGGTCAAGACATTGGCGACGCCGGTTTTTTAGCGGCTTACGCTGACTCAAGGCAAAAAGATCATGACCGGACTATCGGCTTTACCAATAGCGTAGTGAAAATATTTTCCAACGATTGGCTGGCATTGGCTGCCGCCAGGAATATCGGCTTGGCGATACTGGATCATATTCCTGCCGCAAAATCCATGCTGACCCGTCATGCGATGGGATTGGCCGGACGCATGCCCAGATTGGGCAACAGGAGATAACGCAGTGACCGAACATTATGAAGTAATTGTCGTCGGCGGCGGCATGGTGGGAGCAGCAACAGCTTGCGCGCTGGCTCATGGCGGCATTAAGGTTGCATTGCTGGAAACTTTTAACCCGGAAAGACAGTGGCCGCCGGAGCCTATCGATATTCGCGTCTCCGCTTTAACCAAAGCCTCCCAGAATATTCTCGAAATGTTAGGCGCATGGCCGGGCATGGTGCAGCGCGGCGTTTGCGCTTATCGGGACATGCGGGTATGGGATGCTCGCGGCGGTGGGGAACTGCATTTTGATTGCGCCGACACCGACTTCCCCGAACTCGGACATTTGGTCGAAAACAGAGTCACCGTTGCCGCCCTTTGGGATGTGCTGGATACCCTGCCCTCGGCCACTTGCATTACCCCGGCAAAAGTTGTCGATATGCAGCTTAACGAACACGGTCGGCAGTTACGCCTGGAAGACGGCCGAATCCTTGAAGCTGATTTGGTAATTGCCGCCGACGGCCGTGATTCTGCATTAAGAACAATGGCGGGCATCGACGTTACCGGCTGGGAATATCATCAGGACGGCCTGGTCGCTACGGTAAGCACTGAAAAGAGTCATCAGTTCACCGCATGGCAGCGGTTTCTCGATGAAGGGCCGTTGGCTTTCTTACCGCTAAAAAACGGGCAGTGTTCGATTGTTTGGACCCTGAGTTCGGAAACGTCAAAAAGCCATTTGGCGCTTGCCGACGAAGACTTCCTGCATGTTCTGGAGCAAGCCTCCGGCGGTATTCTGGGTAAAATGCTGGACGTAGGTCCACGGGCCGCATTTCCTTTACGCTTTCAATATGCAAACCGCTATGTCGATCAGCGTTTTGCGGTCTGTGGCGATGCCGCTCATGCGATGCACCCTCTGGCCGGGCAAGGCGTCAATGCCGGGTTATTGGATGCCGCAGCCATTGCGGAGCTGGTCATTCAGACCCGGCAGGAAAAAAGGCCGTTATCCAGCTCACGCTTCTTGCGTCGCTACGAACGCTGGCGCAAAGGCGATAATTTGATGATGATGTCGAGCATGGATCTGCTCAACAAGACCTACAGCGTGACCGCACAGCCCTTTGTCGGCCTGCGTTCAGAGGGAATGAACCGGGTTAATAACACCGCACTGGTCAAAGCTTATTTTAACCGTTACGCAATGGGCTTGCGTGCCGATTTACCCAAACTGGCAAAAAAGCAGACATGCTGGTAATTGCCGGACTTCGTCCTAAGCATCTGGCAGATTTGCAGTTTTTCGAATTAGAGTTTTCCCTGGCTACCGGCTTCTGGTATATTCCGGCACTGGCAATACGGGTTACCTGCTGAGCAACGACGCTTAATTTCAAAGCAGTAATAATAAAAATTAATTTTTAAAGAGGTGGAGAGCCATTATGACTGAAGGGTTATTTATATTAACTACTATTTTTGTCGCTTATGTTGTTTATGCGATTATAGGCGAACAGAAAACAACTGCTAAATCCAAAGCGCCGGCGGCAGAACCTGAAGTACAGGCAGCACCCGCGGAACAATCAAAGGCTCAGGCTGCGGTCGCAACAGAAAAACCAGCCGAAATTAAACCGGCTGCCGCTAAAACTGTTGCCCCTAAGGCGGTAACCCAAACAGCCCCCCCTGTAGCCGCCAAACCGGTAACAACAGCTAAAGCAGCAGCGCCCAAAGCAACGGCAACTAAAGCTCCAAAGGCAACTACAGCCAAACCCGCAGCAACCGCTAAAAAAACCACTGCTGTGGCCGCGGCGCAGAGCACCGGCTTAAAAGACCCAAAAACAGGAGAAGTTGCTACGGCTTATAGCAATTACCGATTTACCAAACGCTGGATAAAAGAGGCCTTGGTTACAGAAAGCTTGTTGGAAAAGGTCTATACCGCTAACGAACTGAATGCCGAGGTTGACGCGAAAATAAAAGAGGCTATAGCAAAACTGGAAGCCATGGATAAATATAAGGCGTAAGACTTAGATAACTGCAAATGTAAAGGGAGGCATCGCCTCCCTTTTTTTATGAACTGTTTCTGTCGCTACGCTAACACTATCGCGTTGAAATCAATCCAGGTAAAGTCTTCCTGAACATCCTGTCCCAATTCCAGAATCGTGTCGTCTTCTTCATCATGGTGCCAGTTCAATAAAACACAATTCGGATGATTTTTGGCATATTCGTTCAATAACTCAAACATGCTGTAAAAAATCTTAGTACTGACGCTGTTGAAATAAGTGAGCTGAAAATTAAATTCAACAGGATCGCCGTTAAGTGATTTTAAATGGCTTTGCAATTGCCGAAGAATAGGACGGAAAAACTCAACACCGTTTTCAGGATACGCTTCACCGGACATGCTCAGTGTGTTGTTTGAAAATTTAAAGTTAATTTCAGGTGTATCGGAAGTTGCTGGAATGTATAAATCGGTCATGACAGTTCCCCTTAAATAGTGGCTTTCAGATAAAAACAAGACAATTCATCTTCATACCCTACTGCATCTCTGATAGCGTATTGGATAGGTTCGGCTGAATCTCTTGCCAGTGTTAAAAATCCCAGACCTGCACCTTTGCTGATTGTGTCGGCACTGTGCTGATCATTTTTCAATTGGCTGCGATAAGCTTGCCTGATTTCGTCGGCGCTCATTTCCAGGATCGGGTCAATCTTGTCGCGTATACGTCCTTCATGCTGTTTTTGAATAAAATTTGCGCAAATAATAAAATATCTGTCTTCTTTTTTGCCGACAATAACAGAGCCTTCTTTGGTATCGTCAGAATCGGGCATACCGGGTGAGTAATGCATCGCATTTTGTATCATCTCGATAAAAGTGGAGAATACCTTGCGAGACCTTGCTCCCTTTTCATCCTGAATTTGCAATTTTTGTTTTAAAGAATCGCTCATGGTTGTAATCACATTCTGTGAAAGAATACCGCTATAATAAAAAACAATACCGTTAGCATCCGCCTCTTCGCGGAATACTGTAAACAGATCGATCAGCATAAAATTTTCCGGTTAATTAAAATCTGAATCCCATCAGGCAGACATCGTCACGACGCTTTTGTTTTCCCTGATAGTCATAATAGGCTTGCATGACAATTGACTCTTGCTCCGGCATAGGTTTGAGGTAATTTTCCTGAATCAGCCCCGAAAAGCGTTTTTTGCCGAAAGCGATTTTTTTTAATCCGCCAATCTGATCGATGATCCCGTCGGTAGTCAGGTAAAGACACATCCCTTTGGTTAGCTGGAGCTGTTGATTGGTCCATTGATAATCCATCGGCGTATCGATATAGCCTACGCCTTTACGATCAGGGTCCAGCAAATGTACGTCGGATGATTCGTTGCCTATATAAAATAAAGGTGTTTTAGCCCCGGCATAAGTGAGGGTATCGTTTTTAGTATTGACCCAGCAGAAAGCCGTGTCCATACCGTCATCGGATTGTCCGTTCTGCGCGGAAGAAAACCTGTCGAAATCAATGCCTTCAGTACCCGCTTCATTGATCTGTCCAAGCGCCATCTTGACCTTTTTATTCATTATCGCCAGCGCACCGGCTGGGTCGTGACGATTATCGTCAAGCAAAATATGATCGAGGAAAGAAGCCATGATCAGCGTCATAAATGCACCGGGAACGCCATGTCCCGTGCAATCGATCAATGCGAGAAAGAAACCGTCATCAAATTTTTTGCAGAAATAATAATCCCCGCCTACTTTGTCCCGCGGCTCCCAGTGCATGAAGTAGTCTTGCAATACGACGCTCATGTCTTCTCTTGACGAACGCAGGAAGGACTTTTGGATGATACTTGCGTAATTAATGCTTTCTGTTACCAAACGGTTTTTTTCCGCCTGTAAGAAAGACACCACTTTAATTAAATCCTCTCCGGTGCCAAGCCCCAGGTAATCGCCTTGTTCATCGGTGATAATAAATCCGTCGTTGATGGTTTTACGACCGGAACCCAACACTTTAAAACTGAGCGTTTGAATGCTCATGTTTTGATCGACAATAAGCGGACTTTTGTCCATGAAGGCAATACAGCTTTTCCGGTCGAATAAATCATGATGGAAAGGTTTAGCCATGCCTTCCATAAAAATATTACGGCTAATCAAACCAACCGGCTTGCCATTCTCTACCACAGCAATAGAAATCAGGTCGTGATGCTCATCCAACAATTTCGTCACTTCAAGATTAGTTTGTTGGGGCGATACCGTAGGACAGAGTTTTAGCAGACTGCTGGCGATATATTCCGCCTCAATTTCAGACAGTCCCGCTCTCGATTGGTTTAATAAGGATTGATCTAACATTGACTTCCCTTCATATTGAAAATGCGACAAGGGTAGATCACCTTTATTACAACATGATGAATTCGGACGTTAATGCAGCTATCCAGTAAAAAGTGTGAATCGGTTCACATTTTTGGCCACCTTAGTGTGCCAACTGGCAGCGATGACAGGAGAGTCAAAAATATTGGCTTTGGAGGGATTGGTGTGGTTTTCGGTGTTAATGATCCATATCCAGCTGTTTCAAGCGATAGCGTAACGATCTGAAAGAGAGCCCCAGCTGTTTGGCGGTGGCTGTTTTGTTCCAGTTATTGTCTTCCAACGCAACAGTGATGGCTTTTCTTTCGATTTTTTCCAAATGATCTTCCAGCGACTCCAACGCTGTACCATATTCCGTCGATTTAGCCGCATTATGCGCATCTATCGGCAGGTTCAAATCATCCCTTTCTATGCTGCTGCCTTCATACAACGCTAGAGCTCTTTCGAGGATATTTTCAAGCTCTCGAACATTGCCCGGAAAATGATATCGTTGCAATGCCGTTAATGCTGATGCCGATAAGCTTGGCCTATCCTGTTTGTTGGCACCGGTCAGCTTGGCTAATATATGGTCGACAAGAACGGGAATATCGTCAGGCCGTTCTCGTAAAGGCGGAACGAGAAGATCGATGACATTGATCCGGTAATATAAATCCTGCCTGAAACTGCCGTCCCGAACCATATCGTTAAGATTTTTATGGGTAGCGCTGAGCAAACGAATATCGACCGGGATTTCCTGCTGCTCGCCAACGGGACGGATTTTTTTTTCCTGTATCGCGCGCAGTAGCTTGACTTGCAGGGACAATGGCAAATCGGCGACTTCATCAAGAAATAAAGTGCCTCCTTCCGCCGCCTGGAAAAAGCCTTTTTTGTCGCTGACAGCCCCGGTGAAACTGCCTTTTTTATGGCCGAAAAATTCACTTTCCATCAGCTCGTGCGGGATCGCTCCGCAGTTAATCGCGACAAAAGCATGGTCGCTACGGGAACTTTGCTGATGAATCAGCTTCGCAACCAGCTCTTTACCCGAACCTGATTCGCCGCTGATATAGACCGGCGCCTGGCTGCGGGCGAGTTTTTCTATTTTGGCCCTGATCTCCTGCATGATTAATGAATCACCTAATAGCGTGTGCCTTGTTCGTCTCTCTTTGACAGAACCGGTAACGGAAAGCTTTAAGGCATTGTTAACAAGCAGACGCAATGCGGGCAAATCAACCGGCTTGGAAACAAAATCAAAAGCGCCTTTTTTCATCGCCAAAATCGCCGACTCCATATTACCGTGTGCGGTAATAACGGCAACCGCTATCGGGATCGGCAGTGTTTGTATAAAGTCAACCAACTCAAGACCGTTGCCGTCGGGCAGCTTCATATCGGTCAAGCAAAGATCGAGGGATTTTTGCTGTAATAATGTCTTGGCCTGAGCAATATTTTCAGCGCAGAATGTTTCGATATTCATCCTGTTAAGAGTGATTTCCAACAGCTCACGGATATCGGGTTCGTCGTCTACAATCAATGCCGATGGTTTATTCATATATCAATTAGGGTCTGTTCCGCATTCAACAAACAGAGCCGAAAACTGCTCCGATGATTATCAGCCAAATAATAGCTCAATTTTGCCTGATTTAATTCGGCTAATTCTCTTGAAATATACAGCCCTAATCCTGTGCCACTGGAAGATGTGGTAAAGAAGGGCTCAAATAAATGGCTCTGGTGCTCGCTGCTGATGCCGGAACCGTTATCAATGACCTCGATGCAAGGTGCTTGCTGTATCGCAAAAGCACGTAAAATTATCGGCCCGGTCTCAGGCTTGCCGTATTTCAGTGCATTCCGGCACAAGTTGTCCATAATCTGCCTTAAATGGTTGGGATCTATAAACGCGCACAAAGATTCACCAGGATGTAATAACTTGAATGCATCCATATTAACAGCATGTTCAAGTGTGAAATTTTTCAGGTAATTGTCCAGCCACGGCTTCAGACGAATTTTTTCCCGCCTTGAATCGTTTCTTCGGGAAAGTTGTAAAATATCTTCAATAATATGGTTGACGCGAATTGAATGGGTCTGAATGATTTCTGTCAGCCGCCGATCCTGGACAGATAACAACGGGTTTTCCGAAAGCAATTGCCCGGCATGACTGATAGCCCCTAACGGGTTGCGTATTTCGTGGGCAATGCTGGCGGTGAGCCGGCCCAGCGATGCAAGCTTGCTTTGTTGCACCTGCTGATTATAAAGCGCAATATCTTCCAGAATAATCATATAAAAAAACTCATGCCCGGTCGGCAGCGGCATGAACCGGATATGAATTTCGGACTGATTCGGCAGTTGCAGCAACACAAGGTTTTGTTCCTGATCGGATAACCAAATATGAAACGCCTCAGCCAAATAGGCCGAAATGTCGCCAAGCTTGACCGGCAATGCCGATAAATTTGCCAACCGTAATGCAGACTCATTGGCCATCTGAATGGCTTGCTGCTTGTTGGCGATAATAATGCCCGATTGCAGATGTTGGATAATGTATTTGTTGAGATCTTCCAGTTTAATAATGGTTTGTTGTTGTTGATCGGCAAGCTGGAAGATCTGCTCGCTACGTTTTGCCAGGATATACGACAGCAAGGCGATGGTAAAAAATGCTGCGCCCAGCATTCCGGCATTGGCGTAAGAGGTCGAATCAAAGCTGTGCGAGTAATCGGCAACGACTTGCTCGGTCAGCACGGACAAACTGGCCATCGCGGCAAAAAGCATCGCACAGCGGCCTCCGATTAATAATCCGCCAGCCGCGATGGACACAGCAAGCAAAGTCCCCATGCCGCTGTTAACGCCGCCGGAAGCGTGCATTATCAAGGTTAGGATGAGTATATCTGTAAAAATCAGCAATTGCGCTTGCGTGGTGTAGCTTGTGAGCCGCCAAGCTATGCAAATACCGGATAGGATTGAGAGAATCAGATAGCATTGGCTGCTGTAGACGAATAATCGGCTATCGTAAGTGCCTAGCAATGAAGAATCTGTGTAACTGTAAAACAAAGCGATAAATATACCGGCCAAAATCAGTCGGTAACCTAAAAAAACCTTTAACAACATCCAGGCTTGCTGGGCCGGAATACCGTAACCTTTGGAAAAAGGGCACGGAAAGATAGTCTCGTTGGTATTTGGCGGCATGTTTATTTTTAAAATGGCGTTTTGCAGGGACTTCGTTAAAATGCTCAATAGAGCGTTTAATCGTAGCATTTAGTTGTTATCGTGTGTGAAAAATACCCGCCGGACTTTGCCGGTTAATCCAAGGAGTAATTAATGAATATTCATGAATATCAGGCTAAGCAGTTATTTTTGCATTACTCCATACCTGTGCCTGATGGTAAGCATGCAACATCGCCCGAAAGCGCCGAGCGGGTTGCCGAAGAACTGGGCGGTGACGGCTGGGTGGTTAAAGCCCAGGTTCATGCCGGCGGTCGGGGTAAAGTCGGTGGCGTTAAGCTGGCCAAAAGTCCGGCTGAAGTAGCCGCGTTCAGCAAGGACATGCTTGGCAAACGGCTGGTGACCAACCAAACCGGCGCAGAAGGATTGCCGATTAACTCGGTACTGGTAGAAAAAACTTACCCGATCAAACGCGAATTGTATCTGAGCGTGTTGGTTGACCGGGGCAGCGAGCGCATTATTTTTATTGCCTCGGCAGCGGGCGGCATGGATATCGAAACCGTCGCCCACGAAACGCCGGAACAGATTATCTCGGTTCCCGTTCATCCTGCCGCCGGCTTACAAGGTTATCAATGCAGGAAAGTCGCCTACGCTTTGGGGCTTAAAGGAGCGCAGATCAAAGCCTTAGGAAAAATCATGCAAGGCTTGTACGACCTGTTTTTAGCCAAGGACGCCAGCCAGATTGAAATTAATCCACTGATAGAAACCGACAGCGGCGAGCTGATCGCGCTGGATGCCAAGATTAATTTCGACGATAACGCGGTTGAAGCCCATCCTGATATAGGCGCAATGAAAGATGCTGCTCAGGAAGACGAAAAAGAAAATAAAGCCCAACAATTCGGACTGAATTACATCACTTTGGAAGGCAATATCGGCTGCATGGTCAACGGCGCGGGACTCGCGATGGCGACCATGGATTTGGTCAAATTGAAAGGCGGGCAACCAGCCAATTTTCTCGATGTTGGCGGCGGTACCAGCGTTGAAAAAGTCTGCGAGGCGTTCAAGCTGATCCTGTCGGATCACAGCGTCAAAGCGGTCTTGGTGAATATTTTCGGTGGTATCGTCCAGTGCGACATTATCGCGGCGGGTATTTTAGCCGCCGTCGAACAGGTGCATGTCGCCGTGCCGGTGGTTGTGCGGCTGGAAGGCACCAATGCCGAGCAGGGCCGGGCCTTGCTGAGCAACACAGGATTGAATCTATATGCGGCCGATGATTTGGCGCACGCCGCAGAACAAGTCGTTGCATTGGCGGAGGCCGCATGAGCATTTTAATCAACAAAGACACCAAAGTGATTTGCCAGGGTTTTACCGGCAAACAAGGCACTTTTCATTCCCAGCAAGCGCTGGATTACGGCACGCGATTAGTCGGCGGCGTTACCCCGGAACGCGGCGGCGAAACCCATTTGGGTTTGCCGGTATTCAATACCGTACAGGATGCAGTAAACGACACAGGCGCCACCGCCAGCGTCATTTACGTACCGCCTTTTTATGCCGCCGATGCGATTCTGGAAGCGGTCGATGCCGGGATTAAACTGATCGTCTGCATCACCGAAGGCATTCCGATATTGCAAATGCTGCGAGTTAAGGCAGCGATGGCCGGTACCGGCGTTTTGCTGGTCGGCCCCAACTGCCCCGGCGTGATCACGCCCGGCGAATGCAAAATCGGCATCATGCCCGGCCATATTCATCTGCCCGGATTGATCGGCATTGTGTCGCGCTCCGGCACCTTGACCTATGAATCGGTGCATCAAACCACAGCACAAGGCTTGGGACAAAGCACCTGTGTCGGCATCGGCGGCGATCCGATACACGGCATGAACTTCGTCGATGTGCTGAGCCGTTTTCAAGCTGATGACCAAACCAAAGGCATCGTAATGGTCGGCGAAATCGGCGGCGGCGAAGAGGAAGAGGCCGCAGACTATATCAAAGCCCATGTCACCAAACCTGTGGTTGCCTATATCGCAGGACAAACCGCGCCTCCCGGCAAACGCATGGGCCATGCCGGTGCAATTGTGACCGGCGGCAAAGGCACGGCGGAAGGCAAAGTCGCCGCGCTTAAAGCGGCGGGGATTGAGGTGGTGAGCTCGCCGACTGATATTGGTGTGGCGATGAAGGGGTGTTTGTGAAGATAGAATATGGCATGACTGATCCCATACTACCCGTTGATTGCGTGGAATCGCTTGAGCCTCTCTCTCTGCCACTGCTGCCATCACCTGATGATAATCTTTTCTCTTCGCCGGATGACTGGTGGAACAACGCATGCCTTAACTGGTATCCCAACGGTTGGAGCCTTTACGCCGATGGATACCAAGAAGCAGCCGATCTGCTTGTCAAGCACATTGACGAACGCAAGGCCTCCCAAGATACCTTGGTTTATCCGGTACTGTTTCTCTATCGGCAATACCTCGAACTTGCAATAAAAGACCTCATTCGTCAATCCCGTCACCTTCAAGACATCTCCGGCGATTTTCCTAAAAACCACCGGATCGACAAACTGTGGGAGGTTTGTCACAAACTTCTTTCGGACATATCACCCGGTGATTCGGTAGCTGAACTTAAAGAGATCGGCCGCCTCATAAATGAGTTCTCGGAAGTCGATCCCAGCTCTATGGCTTTCCGATACCCTCAAGACAAAGATGGAAAACCATCGCTACCCGGTATCAGCCGCATTAACCTTCGTAACGTTCGTGACGTCATTGGAAAAATCTCAAACATTCTTTTGGGTGCCAATCTACAAGTTGGCGAATACTTATCTATCAAGCAAAGCATGGAGAGAGATTTCAGTCATGAATGATAATCATACTAATCATAATCAAACGAGACAGCGCAAATGTGCGCAGCCCTTAGCAATCCAAAATGAAAGAAAACAAGCTAAAGATTTCCTAAATGACAACAAGTAGCCAGCACCTTTTAATTTTGCACTTTCAATGACTCTAAAAATAGCCCTGGCCCAAACCAATTTCCTGGTCGGCGATATATTCGCCAATGTCGACAACATCGCCCGCGCCGCCATACACGCCCGAGACGAATTGGGCGCGGATATGATCGTCTTTCCTGAACTGACCCTGACCGGCTATCCGGCGGAAGACCTGTTATTGCGCCCCGATTTTATTAACGCCGCCAATAACGCGCTTTATCAACTCGCCGACCGCGTTGCCGGCATTGCACTGGTCGTCGGCTTTCCCGAACGCGACGGCGACAAGCTTTACAATAGCGTAGCGGTGCTACACCAAGGCGCTATACTGGCCTGTTACCGCAAACGGGCTTTGCCCAATTACGGCGTATTCGATGAGCAACGTTATTTTACGGCGGGCAACCAGCCGTGCGTATTTGAGTTCAACGGCACGTTTATAGGGCTGACCATTTGCGAAGATGTTTGGCGTCCCGGCATTATTGAAGATACCCAACAAGCAGGAGCGGAATTACTGCTGACCATTAACGCCTCGCCGTTTAACTCGGGAAAAATCCATCAACGCGAAGCTGTTATTTGCAGCCAGGTTAAAGCCGCGCAAATCCCGTTGGTTTATGTCAACCAGGTCGGCGGCCAGGATGAATTGATCTTCGACGGCGCATCTTTTGTTGTTGATGCCCAAGGAGACATCGTCTTTCGTGCTGCGGAGTTTAAAGAGCAAATCAGCGTAGTCGAGTTTGCCGGCAATCACCCGGTAAAAAATACCTGTGCGCCGTCTTATATTGAAATCTCCAGCGAGTATCAGGCCCTGGTGCTGGGCATTAAAGATTATGTACGCAAAAATGGCTTTCAGGGAGCCATCTTGGGCTTGTCCGGCGGTATCGATTCGGCGCTGGTTCTGGCTTTGGCCGTCGATGCGTTGGGCGCAGATAAAGTCGAAGCCGTGCTGCTGCCGTCACGCTATACGCAAGACATGAGCAACGAAGATGCGGTACTGGAAGCAAAAGCCTTGGGCGTGCACTACCATACCATTCCGATAGAACCCGCGGTTAATGCCTTTACCGGCATGCTGGCCGATATTTTTTCCGGTACGGCCAAAGATGCTACCGAAGAAAACATTCAGGCGCGTTGCCGGGGCGTGATTTTAATGGCGCTGTCGAACAAGCAGGGCAAGCTGTTATTAACCACCGGCAACAAAAGTGAAATGAGCGTCGGTTACGCGACGCTATACGGCGATATGTCCGGCGGCTTTGCGCCGATCAAAGATGTACCCAAGATGCTGGTCTACCGCTTGGCGCAATACCGCAATTCGTTATCTCCGGTGATACCGGAACGGGTCATTACCCGCCCGCCATCTGCTGAGTTGGCTCCCGACCAAGTCGATGCCGACTCTTTGCCGCCTTACGACGTGCTGGACCCGATTCTGGAGCGTTATATCGAAAAAGATCAATCCGCCGATCAAATCATCGCTGCCGGATTCAGGCGCGAAGATGTAGCAAGAGCCATCAGTTTGGTAGACCGCAACGAATATAAACGTAGGCAATCTCCGCCGGGCATCAGGATTACCGACAGGGCATTCGGCCGCGACCGGCGTTACCCGATTACTTCCGGTTATAAAGGCATTTAGCTGCCTATTCGAAACCTTTCTTCCAAGTCTCAAGGAAAATGGATTACCTTTCTCAATTCCCGGCTATTTGTAATACAATGGGCGGGTTTACAACCGTTTGTTTCGATCGCGTAATGTTCCTGCCGGCGGGTTATAAAAACAAGGCTATAGCTGCGTTGGCTGTTGATTTTCAATAGAAACACACCCATCCAATGCATAGCCAATAAAAACATTACTGCTGCCTGTTTATCAGTAGACAGTATTTAATAATTAAAAAAAGGTCAGTTATATGTGTTGGAGTGGTGAAGCGTCAGGCGTTTTAGCCGTCGCAGGTCTTAGTACCGCAGCTTATGTTGCGATCAAACAAGGGGAATCAAAAGAGCTCTGGATTCCGCTAACTTATTTTGCCTTAATGGAATTATTGCAGGCAGCAACTTACGTTTATATCGATTTATGCGACAATCCGAGCAATCAGATACTCACGCTGCTGGGTTATTTGCATGTCTCGTTCCAGCCGTTTTTCGTCAACATGGTGGCGATGTATTTCATCCCGGAAAGCGTCAAACTGAAAATCCGGACGACGGTTTATACCATTTGCGCGATCGGCACGCTGTTCATGCTGATCAAGATGTATCCTTTTGCCTGGGCGGGTTCGTGCAATATCGGCGTCGAAGGTTTTTGCGGACCGAGCGTTTGTTCCACTTCCGGCTCCTGGCATATCGCTTGGCAGATGCCATTAAATGGTTTGATGTCAGATCCTGTCGGCTGGTTGTTCGGCTTTAACTGGGGCTTGCATGCGTTTACTTATATCGTGGTCGCTTTTTATCTGCCGCTTATGTACGGCTCCTGGCGTTTCGTGGGTTTCCATTATTTAATCGGCCCGTTTATTTCCGACATTACCACGACCGATCCCAACGAATATGCGGCGGTTTGGTGTTTGTTTTCTATCGCTTTATGCGTATCGGTTATTAAGTCCCCGATCAGGAAACATCTGCATGTTAAAACCTGGCCTTTTTATAAAAAATATATTGGCGATTCGCTTTAGATAAAACTGCGTCAGTTGGGCTGTATCTTTTTTACGGCCCAACTTATCAGCTTCCGGCATTACCCATCCCGATCAACCCATAACAACCGATTTTCGCTTCGCTCCCCAGTTCCCATGCTCCGGATTAAACACCCCCGCACAACGCTCACCGCAAAAGCGGCAATTTCCTGACGCATCCAGATTCCAGTCGGACAATTCGTACCAGTCGCGGCCTATCAGCAGATTTTTGCAACTGTGGCAATAAGTGCTCTGCTCGGCTTTATCATGCACATTACCCACATAGGCATAATGCATCCCGTTTTTTAACGCGATTTGTCGCGCCAGCAATAGCGATGAAAGCGGCGTAGGCGGCTTATTACGCATCTTCCAGTCCGGGTGGAACGCGGTAAAATGCATCGGCACATCGGGTCCCAGATTCTCTACGACCCATTGCGTCATCGCTTCCAGTTCCGCTTCCGAGTCATTTTCATCAGGAATAATCAGGGTAGTCAGCTCCAGCCAAACCGATGTTTCATGCTTGATATATTTAATCGTTTCCAATACCGGTTCCAGATGCCCACCGGCAATTTTGTAATAAAACTTTTCGGTGAAAGCTTTTAAGTCAATATTGGCCGCGTCCATGTATTGATAAAACTCGACCCTGGGCTCGGCGCAGACATAACCTGCGGATACCGCCACCGATTTTATGCCCAGGCTTCGACAGGCCTGGGCGGTATCAATCGCATATTCATGGAAAACCACCGGATCGTTATAGGTATAGGCGACGCTGTGACAACCGTTATCCCGTGCCGCCTGTGCAATGGCGTCGGGCGATGCCTTGCTCATCAGGGTGTCCATTTCCCGCGATTTGCTGATGTCCCAATTCTGGCAAAAGTTGCAGGCCAGATTGCAACCGGCGGTGCCAAAAGAAAATACCGAGGTGCCGGGTAAAAAATGGTTCAGCGGTTTCTTTTCGATAGGATCAATCGCAAAGCCGCTGGAACGGCCGTAACTGGTCATCACAATCTGGTCATCCAGATTCTGCCTGACAAAGCACAGACCGCGCTGGCCTTTGTGCAGTTTGCAGAATCTGGGACAAAGGTCGCATTGCACACGGCCATCCGCCAAAATATGCCAGTAACGGGTTTTTACAGTATCGTTCGTAACAAAATCAGTCATGATTATTCTCCTGTCTATATAAATAGTAAAAGCTGCCACTTTATTCGTGTAACAAAAGCGCATGAAAACTTATTTAAATAGCTCAGCCATTCTATAGAGAGCGAACTGGGGCTTTTATTCGAATCCTAAGGTTTCTGTTTTTTAGCATGACTTATCACCGGGACAAAATAAATGACTTTCGCATATATAGGTAGTGATACGTATAGATGACAGGTGACTTTGATTCTATCATCCCGTGCCGCGATAACGTGTCGGTTTGTGCTGTAGAGTGCTTTTCACAGCTGAATGGTTGCTAATAACTTGTTAGTAATTAAGTGTTACTATCTTGCGGACTGAAATTCCAAAAAACGCTACCAGGGGTTGCTAGCCGCAGAGAGTATCTCCATCTGCTATCCTGCTCCCTGAAGCTGTATAGATTAAATAATAGGACAAGCTAATGAATAGACAGCCCGCCGTAGCAGGTTCTTTTTATCCTGCAAATCCCAAACAGCTCCATTTGATGCTGGAGCAGTTTTTGAATAATGCGGCGACCGATGAAAAAGCCCCCAAAGCGATCATCGTGCCTCATGCCGGCTATATTTATTCCGGCCCAATCGCCGCAAGCGCTTATACCCGGTTAAAAAATGCCCATGCTCAAATAACCCGCGTGATTCTTATCGGCCCCTCTCATCGCGTCGCTTTCAGGGGCTTGGCCGTGAGCAGAGCGGAAACATTTACCACGCCGCTGGGACGCGTCCTTGTAGATCAAGCCGCAGTGCAGGCCATAGTCCAACTACCCTTTGTCGAATACATTGAGCAAGCCCATACTTATGAACATAGCCTGGAAGTGCATCTGCCTTTTTTACAAGAAGTGCTGGATAATTTTAAAATCGTGCCCATTGTTGCCGGCGAAGCATCCTCGGAACAAGTCAGTCAGGTGCTTGATGCGCTGTGGGGCGGTGATGAAACGCTGATTGTGATCAGTTCCGACCTGAGCCATTATCATGATTATGCAACAGCCCAACAGATGGATAAATCAACCAGCCAAGTCATAGAACAGCTGGAATATGACCGGCTCACCTCCGAATCCGCTTGCGGTAAAGTGCCTGTCAGCGGTTTGTTGAAACTGGCTCAAAAAAAGTCGCTGTCGGTCACCAACATTGATCTACGTAACTCCGGCGATACCGCCGGAGATAAATCCAGAGTGGTCGGCTACGGTGCTTATGTCATTGAATGAGGCGAATCGCCAACGCCTGCTGGAGTTGGCGAAAAACTCTATTCAACATGGGCTTCAAACAGGACAATCGCTAAAAATTGATTTGAACAATTATCCTGCGGAATTGACAGAACTTCGCACCACCTTTGTTACTTTGAAGATAAATCATCAATTACGCGGCTGTATTGGCAAGCTGGTGGCGGTCAAACCGCTAGCCGAAGATGTTGCTGAAAATGCGTTTTGCGCCGCCTTTAAAGATCCTCGATTTCCACCGCTGCAAGCCTATGAATTGGAAAACCTGGAAATACATTTGTCCATCCTCACGCCTGCTGAGCCGGTATCGTTTAGCTCTGAACAGGATTTACTATCCCAGTTGCAGCCCGGCATTGATGGCTTGGTTTTAGAAGAAGGTCATCTACGCGGCACTTTTTTGCCGTCAGTATGGGAGTCATTACCGCAGCCCGAACAATTTTTACGGCATTTAAAACAAAAAGCCGGCTTAGCATCCGACTACTGGTCCCCAAATATCCGAATTTACCGCTATCAGGTCGAGGCAATAGATTGAGTAAGAATATTGCACTTCCGTTTCCGGAGCAATATATTGACTTTATAAAGCTCCATCCAATTTTCCCAATGACTTGACACTGTCTCGGATAGTATTACTCACTAACGACGCTTTCGGTGCTTCTTCAAAGTGAATGATTAAAAGTGAATCATTAAATGACCACCATCAGTAGATGAAACAAGGATAATGTCTCCGTGTTCGGGATGTTTGGCGCATTTAGTTGCAATCGTTCCGGCATACTCAAGCCTGTCAACTTCATCGTAAATATCTTCGGAGATTTCTTCGTATTGCTGTACTGTCAGCGGCGTTATCTTTGCATCTTTCATTCAGATGATCTCCGATAGATTAAAGAAAGGTAAGTCGCCGTTATTTTGCTTTTGTTCATACCATATTTTTTCATTATTGAAATTCGAATCTAACACGCATAAATATCATTGCCCTTGAATTGTGTTAGGCATGAAAAACCTATACTTATCAGCCTACTGCCAATCCCCGAAAAAATCAGGGACTGGCTCGGCTCCGTTCATAAAAGTCTAAGAATCGTTCGATGCCTATCAATTAGCTGTCAAGGTCAACACAGTGTAAATAAATCTCACGGTTAAAGAGCAGCGCTGCCATTAATGTGAGTTGAACAATGATGTTAAACACCCATACTATGTTTTTCATGATGGTTTCCTCAAAGCGAATTTATTAAATTTACGCTTGCACGTCAGTCATACCGGCAATGTCGACCTAACATTCTTGATGTCGTTATCGGCTGACATTTTTATTATTAAAGGAAAAATATCGAATCCCTATTAATAATCAGTGCCCTCGCCCAATGACACCATTTTTGAAAGTTTTCGTAGCGGCGAAAAAGGCGTTAGTTTTTTATTTTGCCTGAGCTATGTCCCTATGCCTCAAAAATAAATGGTGTATAGGCATCTGTAAGGTAGAGCCTCCAACTTCTTCAATCAATAGGCTCTATTACCTATCAGGTGAACTCCCTATTAAGCTGGACGCCTTACATCATTAAAGCCTCTGGTCTTTTTTAAGTCCACATGACTCTCAAAAAAAACTAAAGCATAAAAAGTGCCATTAATTTAATTTATTTATTAATCAAAAAACTAAGTTTTGCCACAGCTTGGTTTTAGAAAAAAGTTGGCCGTTTTTTTGACGAAAAGGGAATGTTTTTTCCAATTTGACAATGCATGAATATATTTCGGAAACGCTGGCTAATGCTGAACCTTGCTTTTCAAAGAATTTTATCAATGCTGCCATTATTAGCCAATTTGCTCCGCCTTACAGCAAGCCATGCTCGGCAAAAGAATAAGGCTGTCCGTCACCGATAATAAAATGATCCAACACCCGTATATCAAACAAGGCTAACGCCTGCTTAAGTTTCTCGGTGATATGTTTATCGGCTTGGCTGGGTTCGGAAATACCGGACGGGTGGTTGTGGGCAAAAATGACCGCTGCTGCATTATGGCGTAATGCCTGCTTGGCAACTTCCCTCGGATACACGCTGGCGCCATCTATGGTGCCCCTGAATAATTCATCAAGTTGTATAACCCGGTGCTGATTATCAAGAAATAAGCAGGCAAACACTTCATAGCTGTAGCCACGTAGTTGCGCACTGAGATAGGAGCGGGTGATGTCCGGGCTGGTTAGCGCATTGCCGCGCTGCAAGGCTTCCTTAAAATGCCGCCGGGCCATTTCCAATACAGCCTGGAGCTGGACATAAGTGGCCTCGCCCAAGCCTTTGCCATCGCAAAAGCGTTGCTGGTCTGCGCTTAATAAGGCATTCAAAGAGCCAAAATCGCTCAATAGCTCACGCGCCAAATCCACTGCGGATTTGCCGGGCGAGCCGGTGCGCAGAAAAATAGCCAGCAATTCCGCGTCGGTTAAAGCGGCTGAGCCGCGTAGCAACAGTTTTTCTCTGGGCCGATCTTCTGCCGACCAATCTTTAATGGACATAGGCCTCTTCCTATACGATTGAGATTTAAGCATAGAAGAATTTCTTCATACTTGCCATAATGTCATTTTTTGTTCAACTTTCCGGGCCTTACTATTAACAAGCATATTCTATTGGCCGTCAGTGGCGGCATTGCTGCGTACAAGTCGGCCGAATTGGTCAGGCTGCTGCGAAAACGGGGCGCTAAAGTACGCGTGGTGATGACCAGATCCGCTATGGAATTTGTTAGCCCGCTGACTTTTCAGGCGCTTTCCGGCAATCCGGTGCATAGCGAATTGCTTGATGCCGATCAAGAGCATGCGATGGGCCATATCAATCTGGCGCGCTGGGCCGATGCATTGATTATCGCTCCGGCAACGGCCAATACCATTGCAAAATGCAGTCACGGTTTGGCTGACGACTTATTATCGACGCTATACCTGGCGGCAACCTGCCCTGTTTACATTGCCCCGGCCATGAACCAGGCCATGTGGCATAAGCCGGTCACTCAGGAAAACATCCAAAAACTCAAAAGCCACGGCGTTACCGTGATCGGCCCCGAACAGGGCGATCAGGCTTGCGGCGAAACCGGCTTCGGCAGAATGTCCGAACCGCTGGACATCTGCAATCGTTTACTGGATGAGCCGGCAACTCAGTGTTTAAGCGGTCTTAGAGTCTTGATCAGCGCAGGGCCGACCCGCGAGCCTTTAGACCCGGTACGCTACATCACCAATCGCAGTTCAGGAAAAATGGGTTATGCGCTTGCCAACGCCGCGTTAAAAGCGGGCGCCGAAGTTACGTTGGTCAGCGGCCCTGTCATGCTTTCCGCGCCTGATAATGCAGATCTTATAAACGTAGAAACAGCTGCGCAAATGTATGCGGCGGTTATCGCCAAAGCCGCGGAACATGACATTTACATCGGTGCAGCGGCTGTTGCCGATTACAGCCCTGCGATGGAAAACGAGAAAATAAAAAAACAGGCCGACCAATCCACGCTAACGTTAACGCTGCAAAAAACCAGGGATATTCTGGCGGAAGTGGCGCAGCTGGCTAACCGCCCGTTCACCGTCGGATTTGCCGCAGAAACCCATGACCTCGAACAATATGCCTTAGACAAATTGTCACGAAAAAACCTGGATATGATTGCGGCAAACTGGGTAGGACGCGATTTGGGCGGCTTTGACAGTGAGCACAACGCATTGCAGGTTTTCTGGAAAACCGGTCAAAAAAACCTGGCAATGACCGACAAAAATCAATTAGCCGAACAATTAATCAGCTTAATCGCAGAGAGAAGGGAACATGAAAGGCACAACAAAAATACAGCTTAAAATTCTGGACGGCCGTTTAGGCAAGGACATTCCGTTACCAGAATATGCGACATCAGGTTCGGCAGGTTTGGATTTACGCGCCTGCCTGGATGAGCCGATCGAATTAAAACCGGGAGAAACTGTATTAATTCCAACCGGCCTGGCAATTCATATTGATGATCATCAACTGGCCGCGGTGTTATTGCCCAGATCCGGCTTGGGCCATAAACACGGCATTGTATTGGGCAACTTGGTCGGACTGATCGATTCGGATTATCAGGGGCAGGTTTTCGTCTCCTGCTGGAATCGGGGCAACTCCGCTTTTACGATCAATATCGGCGAGCGTATCGCACAAATGGTTTTCGTGCCGGTGGTACAGGTGGAATTCGAACACGTCGCCGAGTTTGATCAAAGTTTGCGCGGCTCAGGCGGCTTTGGTCATACAGGTCGTCATTAAGCTGTTTTTCTTTGAGGAGCATAAACATGGTACGGCTATTTTCTTTATTGTCAGTGTTTGCTGTTTTAATGATTCTATCTGCCGGTGCAGGCGTCTACTGGATCAGTGCGGCTCAAATTAAACAGTCAAAGCAGGACTCAACAGCCGCTGTTGCAAAAAGCGTCGCCTTAGGCATAGCGGCACAGGTCAATCTGCTAACCGACACGCTGGAGAAAATGGCTCAGGACCCGGAAGTGTTGGCTGCAGTTACCGGCACAGACACGGCTCAATTAACCACGGTGGCTGCAAAACTTGAAAAGCATTTGCCCGGCGCTCTGAAAGTCAGACTGTTATTGCCCGGTGTCAGTGAACTTGATGACAAAAGCGTACCCAAAATGGGTTATGCCGATTTGGATATGGTAAGGGAGACATTTAGTACAAACCAATTACCGGCAATACAAGGCGATATCGGGCCTGATAGGCATCTGGCGATAACTCGTAAAATTATACAGAACAATCAGGCCGTGGGCGTTATTCTGGCCAGCTTGAATTATGACTTTATCAGCAAGACCGTACAGGCGGCAGAGCTAAAAAACGGGCACCTTGAATTGAAACAAGCAACGCTCGTGTTAGGCGCTGCCGGTGACCCCGTAGCCGGTGAGCAAGACGATGATGCCCCCATAAAAGTAGCCAACACCGGCTGGGAACTGCATTACCAGTACGCGGGCAGTGCTGATTCCACCGGACTGACTCTGGTTGCCGGCATGATTGCTATCCCCACGTTACTGGCGCTGCTGGCTTTTTTTATCGGATACCGGAAGCTTTCAACGCTGTTAACGCAAGATCTCGCCAGCGTGCTAAAAGCCTGTAAAGACTTGATGAATAATAAACTACAGGGCACCTATCCTGTGCAGTTATCTGAAATGAATGCTGTTATTTCAACACTGGTGCAGTTTAAACGGGTTCTGGATAATCAGGACAGCGACGTAGCTGGCGATAATAATCATGTTGCCGATTTTGGAATGAGCGGTTTTTTTGATGACTTTGACGATGGCATGGATGCAGGAGACGTTGTCGAGGTAGAGCAACGCATCGAGCGATCATCTATGGCACAAACCGACGACGTTAATTTTACTAAACCGGTTGCCCCAAGCAATAAGCCGGAAATCGTTGAAAAAACAGTGCCGGATTTCTTTGACATGCCCGTGTCCACAAAAAAAAACGCTGACACCAGCACTATTTTCAGGGCTTATGACATCCGGGGCATAGTCGGCAAGACGCTGACTAAAGACGTGGTTTATGACATTGGCCGTGCTCTGGGCACCCAGGCTAAAGAACATGGCGGTAAAACAGTGGTCGTCGGCCGGGATGGAAGAACCTCCAGCCCTGCGCTGGAGGAAGCACTGGCTAAAGGAATTATCGCCACCGGGCTTAATGTGCTGGATATAGGCATGGTGCCTACGCCGGTGCTTTATTTTGTGGCAAGACACACCGAAGGACGTTCCGGAATCATGATTACCGGCAGCCATAACCCCGCCGATTATAACGGCCTGAAAATGGTCATCAACGGCGAAACCTTGGCTGACCAAAGAATCCAACAGCTTAAAACCTGCATAGCTAATCAAGCTTATGCTACCGGTAAACCCGGCAGCATCGAACAGAACAGCCAATTCAGCAATGAATACCTAGGCATTATTTCCGAGGATATCCACATAGCCAGGCCCATGACCGTTGTGCTGGACTGTGGCAACGGCGTTGCGGGTGAGCTGGGGCCCAAGCTGCTTAGAACCTTAGGCTGTGAAGTGATGGAATTATTTTGCGACATTGACGGCACCTTCCCCAATCATCATCCAGACCCCAGCAATCCCAAAAATCTGAGCGAATTGATCGCAACGGTCAAACATTACAAAGCCGACATCGGTATCGCTTTTGACGGCGATGGCGACCGTTTGGGCGTGGTCGATTCAAACGGCAAAATCATCTGGCCGGACCGGCAAATGATGCTGTTTGCCAAAGATGTGCTCGCGGGTAAACCCGGATCGGAAATCATTTATGATGTGAAATGCACCCGCCATCTGGCCGATCAAATTATCAAATACGGCGGCAAGCCGACCCTATGGAAAACCGGGCATTCATTGATGAAAGCAAAACTTAAAGAAACCGGCGCCAAGTTGGCTGGTGAAATGAGCGGCCATATCTTCTTTAATGATCGCTGGTTCGGTTTTGACGATGCTTTGTATTCGGCCGCGCGTTTGCTTGAAATACTGTCCAGAGACCCGCGCAGCAGCGCCGAGGTATTTGCCGACTTTCCCGATAGCATCAACACCCCGGAATTGAATGTCGCGCTTGAAGAGGGTGAAAACTTCACCTTTATCAACAACCTGTTGGCAGCCGCCAAATTTACCGGCGGAAAAATCACCGATATCGACGGGATGCGCGTCGACTTCCCGAACGGCTGGGGGCTGGTACGGGCGTCAAACACAACGCCGTCGCTGGTTATTCGTTTTGAAGCCGATTCGGAAGCGGCAATGACCCGTATTCAAGAGCAATTCAGGCAGCTGATGAAAAAAATCAAGCCCGACATCATCCTGCCTTTTTAATAAACCTGGAAAATCGTATCACCGGAAAAACCCTATAAAGATTAAAGTTAAATACTGTCGAACCCAGTTTCTTGTACAATAGTATTACTATAAAAAAATAGTGGTTTATATCCAGTTTCTTAACCCAGGAAAAGATAATGAAAAAAATAAAACTATTGCTTGCGCTAACGTTGTTGTTCGGCTTGTCAAGCACGGCTGTATTTGCCCAAGCCCTGACTTCTAATAAAGACCTCCTCGGCAGCTGGTTTCTGGAATATACAAAAAAATCGCCGGAAGATACTGAAAAAAAATCGATGGGCATGACCTGGGTACTTGATAACAACCAGCTGACCCAAAAAGACATTCCTCAAGTTAGAGGCAATCCTTATGATGCGCCGGCAGTTGACTATGTTATTGAAGACGGCATGTTAAAGGTCAGCATACTTGGCAGAGCGGGTAAATTCGATGTTTACTCGTTAGTGGATAAAACCGATACAGCCATGGTGCTTAAAGACAATAAGTACGGCACTTTTATGTATTTCACCAAGAAATAATCCACGCCCTTTCTCTTACCGGGACTTACGGGAATATATTGATAACCTGTAAATCCCGGCAATTGCTCCTGTATTACCCTCCGCACATCAATCACACTCCGTTTCTATAACGGACAGCGCAGGCAGCAAGCCACGTTGGTCACGCCGTTATCCAGTGAATCGGCCTAAATGTTGTTTGAATGGATAATCGAATGATTTTAATGGATAATGCACGCCTGTTTACTTGATCTAACCTACGCAGTGAAGCAATGAAAAAAAAAATAGAGGAACTTATCCTGCAAGCCGTTGAAACGCTTAAATCAAACGGCGTTCTCGCTCAGGAAATCACCCCGAATATTACTATCGACCGTACCCGTGACCCTCAACACGGCGATTTTGCTTCGAATCTGGCATTAATGCTGGCGAAACCGGCCAACACAAACCCGCGCCAACTGGCTGAAAAACTGATTGCCGCATTGCCGCAAGATACTGCGATTGTTAAAGTTGAGCTGGCCGGACCCGGCTTTATCAATTTTTTTATCGATCCCAATTCCCAATATCGGATTATCAAACAGATTCACGATGAAGGCCGGAAGTTTGGCTTGAGCAATGTCGGTGCCGGTGAAAAAGTCCAGGTCGAGTTTGTTTCCGCCAATCCTACCGGGCCATTGCATGTAGGCCATGGGCGTGGGGCCGCTTATGGTTCTGTGGTTTCCGATTTATTGCAGGCCGTCGGTTTTGACGTACACCGCGAATATTATGTCAATGATGCCGGTCGACAAATGGATATACTCGCCACCAGTATCTGGCTCAGATACCTCGAAGAATGCGGCGAAGTTGTGCATTTCCCCAGCAATGGCTATCGAGGCGAATATGTCCGCGAAATTGCTAACGACATTTATAACAACGCCACTAATGAATATCGCCGGCCTGTAGAGCTGGTGTTTGAAGATATAGTGCCTGACGAACCGGCAGGCGGCGATAAAGAAGAACATATCGATGCGTTGATAGCCCGCGCTAAAACGTTGTTGGGAACGCCGTTATATCAGGACTTCTTTCAAATCGGCCTAAACAACATTCTGGAAGACATCAAAATTGATTTAAGCGAGTTTGGCGTTGACTATCAGGAATGGTTTTCAGAACGCCGCCTGATGGATGACGGTTCGGTTCAGGAAGCGCTGCAACGCTTACGTGCCGGTGGCCATCTTTATGAAAAAGATGGCGCAACCTGGTTTGCCTGCGCCGAATTAGGCGACGAGAAAGACCGGGTAGTGGTTCGCGATAACGGCCAATCCACCTATTTTGCATCCGATATTGCCTACCATATGAACAAGCTGGATCGTGGCTTTGACCGGATCATCAACATTTGGGGCGCCGATCATCACGGCTACATACCCCGCGTCAGAGCAGCCATTAAGGCCCTGGGCGCTGATGAATCCAAATTAAAAGTGCTGCTGGTACAGTTTGCCTCGCTTTATCGCGGCGAAGAAAAAGTACAAATGTCGACCCGGTCCGGCGAATTTGTCACCCTGCGGCAATTGCGTAATGAAGTCGGTAAAGATGCTGCTCGTTTCTTCTATGTAATGCGCAGGTCTGAACAGCACATGGATTTCGACCTGCAATTGGCAACCTCAAAATCTACCGAAAACCCGGTATTTTATGTGCAGTATGCCTACGCCAGAGTATGCAGTGTGCTGCGTCAATTGGATGAAAAAAACTGGAAACGGGATTTGCTGCTGGGCATGGAAAATTTGGCGCTATTAACCGAAGAGCACGAAACCAATCTGCTGGGAACACTGGCGCGCTATCCTGAAGTACTGGAGCGAGCTGCGCTACAATACGAGCCGCATCAGCTGATTCAATACCTGCGCGAACTGGCAAACGAGTTCCATACTTACTACAACGCGCATCAATTTCTAGTGGATGATGCAAAAATCCGCAATGCAAGGCTCAATTTGATTTGCGCAGTGAAACAGGTATTGGCAAACGGCTTGGACTTGCTGAAAATCAACACTCCTGAAGCAATGTAACATGGCTAAAGACTACAAACACAGAACGCAGAATAAGAATAGCGCGTCATACCGGCAACAACGCCCGCAAAGCCTTAGCTTGTGGCGATGGATGCTGATTACGGCATTGATTATTTTGTTTGTAGTCTTTCTGGTTTATTTACGCAGTACCGGATCGAAGCAAACAACCGCTCAACCCAATGTACCGGCCAAGACTGAAGAAACAAAGGCCGAAGCCCCCACGCAGGAGAAAAAACCTGAACAGGGACCGGTGCTGCCGCAATTTGATTTTTATACCATCCTGCCCGAAAAAGAAGTCATCGTGCCGGATTACGAAATTAACACCCGTGCCAGAGAAGAACGGGTAGGACAGGCAAAGATCACCAGTTATATTTTGCAGGCCGGCTCGTTCAGGGAATTTAAAGATGCCGACAGCTTAAGAGCCAAGCTGGCTTTAATGGGCATTGAATCCAAAGTTGAAAAAGCAAAAGTCGGCAATGTCGTTTGGAACCGGGTCAAAATGGGCCCTTATACCCAGATGACCAGTGTTAGCACGATTCGGGGCCGATTACGGGAAAACGGCATAGACGTGGTCGTCATGGAAATTGGCCGCCGATAAAGACCTCTTCCCTTCCGGGTTGGGAAACAGTAAATATCCAGCCGGTTTATAACTATTCCGTTGTTTTACCGTCAAAATGTTCGTTGTCCGCCTCTGCGTCGTCACGGGTATGATGGACCACACCGTCCCGATGGTTCGGCGGCGCATACAGCGTATAAAGCTTTAGCGGCACACTGCCGGTATTGATCACGTTGTGGTTCGTCCCGGCCGGAACGACTATCGCAAAACCGTCCTGAATGGCAGTCCGAACGCCATCGAGAACGACTTCCCCTTCCCCTTCCTCTACCCGAAAAAACTGGTCGAGCTGGTGGACTTCCGCGCCGATCTCTTCGTTAGGCTTTAACGCCATCACAACGAGCTGGCAGTTTTTTGCGGTGTAAAGCACTTGCCGAAACTCCTCATTCTTAACAGCAAGATCTTCGATATCCTGTACAAAACCTTTCATAACAACTCCTCTTTTTTAATAAGCTGTTGTCCTGACCACTCACTGCGCGAAGCCGAAGCTTCACGCCCAAGCAAAAAGCGACTATTGGGCCTGAAGCTTCGGTTTCGCTCAGCCAACGGTCATTTCGACAACATTTTCGTTAGCTCGACAACCTCCATCTATCGCGTCGGCGGAGTTGTCTTCCATTGCTTCATCGCTTGGTCTCCCGGACGATCGACTTTAACCTTGCCGCCGTCGGTTGAGGTTACCCAGCTGACCGGAATGTAATGATGCTGCCCGGACTTATCTTTATTCAGCTTGATCGTATTCTCCCCTTCCATATGATCGACAGTCGCAAACTGGCCGTCTTCAGAACAGACAACAGGCATACCGGGCTTAATAGAGTTGGTGTTGATCATTGTGCTAGTAGTCATAGTTTTCTCCTGTTAGCTCAATTTGAGTGAGTTGTAGGAATAATTTTTAACCAGTGACCAGACAAGGTTTTAAAATACAGCGAATGTATTCTTAGCGTTTAAATCCCCTTATCTGAGTTTTAAATTTATACCTGCAACCCAGGATCCGTCTGTGCGATTGCACACATAGAAAACCAGCCATAAACCAGTTTGCTAATATTTTATCCGGGCACTTCCGGCAAAAGCGGAGAGATGCAAATACTCCATGACATCAGAAAGGAGAGCCTATAATCGAAGCTCCAAAATAGTACCCGGAGCATATGCGCTGTGTTATGCTTTTTTCCATCACAATACCGGTCTACATGAAATACACGAGGAAACTGATATGGGTTTGGCATTAAAAGATACTCAACATCATTGTTACGGCGATTACCTGACTTGGCCTGATGATAGTCGCTATGAGTTGATCGATGGCAATGCGTATACAATGTCCCCGGCTCCCGATCTGGCGCATCAGGATGTGGCCGGAGAAATTTATCGGCAAGTGGCTAACATTTTAACCGGGAAACCTTGCCGCGTTTTCATTGCCCCGGTCGATGTCCGACTGCCGAAACAAAATGAAGCGGACGAAAGCATCGATACCGTCGTACAACCGGACGTACTGGTAGTCTGCGACAGCAGTAAACTGGATCGGCGCGGCGTGCGCGGTGCACCGGACTGGATCGTGGAAGTGTTGTCGCCCTCCACGGCGGGTCACGATCAAATCAAAAAACGTAATCTTTACGAACGTCATGGCGTAAAAGAATATTGGCTGATTCATCCGATGGATCGGGTGCTGACCGTTTACCGCTTGATCGGCGGCGAATACGGCAAGCCAGAACTGTACGAATTAAACGGCGAAACCCAGGTCAGTGTGTTGCCGAATATTGTGATTCGTTGGGATGAATTGGTTACCCGATTGCCGGTTGATTATTGATGCCGATACGACGCCATACCGTCAATGAGCCAGAAATTCAAGTAGCCTGATGAGGTATAGCGGAATACGGGATGATCAAAGTTTGCATCCAGCTCAGGCCAAAAGTCTGTCGAGTAGTTCGTAGCGAAACACCAAAAGTAAGCGCTGTAGGCGACGCACAATATCAAATGCAATCCGGCATAAGCCTACCTTATCATCTACAAATGTAATGGTAACCTCCGTTCTTTCACTATTTGTCGTTCGTGACCAGGTTTTTTTCGTCGGTATTGACGACAAATACGGCCAGCAGACGTGCGGGTTGAGTGTCACTGCCATTTGCGCTGACGCCATGATGATCGCCAGGTACTTCGGCGAAGCTCTCACCGGCGTGATATACCTTTTCCGGACCGTCATTGACTTTGCTACGAACTGCCCCTTCCAGGACCGTTGCATAGATGAAAGCCGAGTCTGGATGGGTATGCGCGGGCGATGAGCCACCCGGCGGGTATTCGACAAGCACGCCTCTCATACTCTTGCCGAGCACATTCGGAAGAGCGCGATCAAAAACCAGCGTTACCTTGGACTTAACAGTAGACAAGTCATCGGCTGAAGCTGCGCTTACGGAAAGAGCTGCGAAGACAACTCTGCAGAGAAATCTAGTGAACATTTGTACTCTCCTTCGTTGATACAAATTCGTTAATATAAAACCACCGTATGAAGCCCTCATCCAGATCAGAAAGCGTATTCTTCAGAAAAGCATAGACAGGTGAACATTCAGTTCAGCTCCGGTCCGTCGCACTGCTTCATCTGGGTGTTCACCCAGCTTGACTGGCTGACTTCTGAGGTTTGGACCGGCTGAGCCAGGCTTCGAAATTCGTCGAGCCGATGCGCGGGTTATCACCGGGGGTCAGAGATTGATCGTTCAACTCCGCGCCGAAGTAACGTGCATGGACATCTGCGACTACCTTGCGTGGATCTTGGTTTGCGCTCAAGAATCGCTGGACAAGTTCGGCCAGACTGACCCGCTCAGGACCTGCTATCTCGACCGTGCCGTTGACCGGCGCCGCCACTGTGACGTCGGCCATCGCGGCAACCACGTCATCCGACGCGATGGGCTGCACAAGGGCTGGCGACAAGCGAACCGTTTGCCCGACGGTGCCCGATTGGGCGATGCCGCCCAAAAACTCGAAGAACTGCGTTGAGCGGACAATCGTATAGGGGATCTTGGAAGCCTTGATCAGATTTTCCTGGGCCATCTTCGCGCGGAGGTAACCACTGTCGGGAAGACGGTCACTGCCGACGACCGATAGCGCAACGTGATGTCCCACGCCGGAGGCCGCTTCTGCGGCAAGAAGGTTTCGGCCTGACGTCTCGAAGAATTCCAAAACTGCCTTGTCCTCGAACGACGGCGAGTTCGCTAGGTCGACGACAATCTGGGCACCTACAAGCGCTTCAGCCAGCCCCTCACCAGTGATGGTGTTGACGCCCGAGGAGGGTGACGCCGCCACTACCTCATGGCCGCTCTGACGAAGTTTGTTCACGAGTTTTGTACCGATGAGCCCGGTGCCGCCAATTACAACGATTTTCATACCATACCTCTCAATTTGTCGCCCACAAGTGGGAACCAGGAAAGAGAGTGCCAAGTCTTGCATTGTGCATAGGCTGACTTTTATTCTTAATGACCGCGCTGCAAAACCTGACATCCTGCTTGCCTTCTGGAAAAATAAATTTTCCAAAAATTAGGTTGCAATAGGACACTGTAAAGCACTATCAGTAAATAGGCCTTTATGCGTAGTATTATGAAAATAATGATATTTAACTGAATTTTCATCTAAAACAGATGACGATATGAGATTGCATCGGCTCACAAGCCCTTCGACAAGCTCAGGACAAGGCTTGGATGGCCTTATTCCGGCTTACGCAGCTTCATTTCTCGGTACAATTCGTAAGGCAGTTTCGTGCCGGAAAACCACCAATCATCAAAAGTAGGCGCTTTAGACGACGCACAATATCAATGACAATCGGGTATAAAAAATCCCTGCGTGGAAAAATCCGAGCAGGGATCAGGTTCAAGGCTCCGTTCGTGGCGGATTGCTGCGCGAATCCGCCTTACAGCGTTGAGTTATTCCCCATAAGTATCTTCCTCTTCAGACTCAAAAAGCCCCATCCAATCTGGCGGATAAAGCCCAAGGCCAAGGAAGCGGTGAAAGCTCGAATAGGGCCACTCACCGGGATGGGACACCAATCCATGTTTCACCGGGTTGTCGGGTAAGAAAAAGGCATTACTGCCTCTTTCTCCCCTAAGAACCGTACTTGATAGTTTCCCATCATACGGCTCAAGCCTCTACTAAGCCTCTATCGAGACCGGTTTAACAACGTGCAAATGTTGGCTGTGTATTTGCCTATGACAATCTGGGTGTACCATAATCATGTTTGCTAGGTTGTCTGTCCCGCCTTCGCTTCTTGGACGAATGTAATGAATATTCCATTTATCGTTCGCTTCTAAAGGTTGTTGGCATACCGGACAGCGCATTTCCTGACTTACCCAAAGCCGTGCAAGTTTCTTTCTTCCTGTAGGTGATTCTTTTAATTTCCAATCAAAACGATTTTCAAAGTAAATTTCATCTTTTGGATCAAAGGGGTTTGCCGTACTTTTGATTTTGACGTGTCTGCGAATAACTGTATCACTTGCTGTTGCCAGTGTCAGATTCATCGGTTCTCCGTCTGGCGCATTGACCTTGGCGGCAAATACCCAATTTCGGGCACCTGCGGTTTTAAAGTATTTCGCTTTAACCCATTTGGCGCTCTTATTGGGATGTCTTCTTGTTGCCCATTGCCAGAGCGCAGACCAGACTTTATGATCAACATAGCCAAAGGTTTCCTTCGCGACTGCATGCCGATGATAATTTGCCCATCCGCGTAGAATTGGGTTGAGCATCCTGATCAGGTTGACTTGCTTAGCGGTTTTGTTGCCTTTGATGACTTCCCGGATTTTATTAAGATGGACTTTGACGTTCGCTCTGGACGGCTTTATCAGCAGTTTGCCGTTGTATTTGCGAATGTTCCAACCGAGAAAGTCAAACCCTTCCTTGATATGCGTTATTTTGGTTTTTTCTGTCGATAGGGCTAGCCCGCGTTCCGCCAGAAATTCAACCACTGCGGGTTTAACCTCATTTTCCAGCCATTCTCTCGAATGGCCGGTGATAATAAGGTCATCCGCGTAACGCACCATGTTCATTTTCAGGCTGGGCCGCTTGCTTTTCGGGAATCTCTCCGAGAGCATTGCTTCCAGACCATCAAGGGTCATGTTTGCCAGTACCGGACTCATAATTCCCCCTTGTGGGGTTCCGGCTTCTGTAGGAAAGAGTTCATTTTGATACCTATATCCCGCCTTGAGCCATTTCCGTAATATCATGGTGTCCATAGGGACATTTCTGATCATCCAGTCATGGCTGATATTGTCGAAGCAGCCTTTGATGTCAGCCTCCAGCACCCACTCCGGTGAATGCCGTTTAGCCAGCGCATTAAAACATTGCTCACCTGCATCGGCGGTTGAACGTTCCGGCCTGAACCCATAAGAGTTCGGATCCGCTGTTGTTTCCGCGATGGGTTCCAGCGCCAGTAAATACAGCGCTTGCATGGCGCGGTCTTTCATCGTGGGAATGCCCAGAGGCCTTGTTTTGCCGTTTTTCTTCGGGATCAAGACTCGCCGAAGAGGGCATGGTGAGTAACCTCGCCGCTTTATCGACGCTATCGCCTTGGTCTTTGCTGCCGGTGTTTTCCAGGTAATCCTGTCCACGCCGGCGGTGTTTTTGCCTTGATTTTCCGTCACCCGTTTTACGGCTAATGCTTTGCCGCTAAACGAATGGGTCAGCAGCCATTGCAGGGCTTTTGCCTTCCTGTGTGGCCTTCACAATACGCGCTTGCAGCCTCCTGACTTGACAGTGTACATCGGCCCAATCAATGCCGTGCCATGTCAGTTCGGAAGGTGCACACGCCAATTTTGCAGCGTTCATTTGCTTTCCTTCTATAAAGGGGGGTCTACAGACTCTCTTGTGATGAGAGACCAGGAGGAAGTCTGCCTGCTTTCGCATAGGATGATGTTTCAATCCTTATCCGTCCGATTACAGGGCGGCATTCGCTTTTTCCCCTTTCCTTGACCCGCATCACCCTAGGCGTCCCTTGCGGTTCGCTTGCCCAGTATTCCGGGCGGCCATACGGGCTTACCGTGTTCCACATCCGTTACATGAATAGCGTAGACCCTGTCTATTCCCCGATGATCTTTGTCCCTGTGTTCGCACACTAGAAACGAACAACCGATCACATACCTTTTGGTTCAAGCCTGTCAGCATCTTTGGCTTGTTTTACATAACGAGGTTTATCAACAGTTCACCTATGTTGGTCTTACTATTTAGCCTAGCCACCCTGCCGCCTGATGCTGGCAGCAGTTGGAATCGCCTCGCGGCTTTTCCTTCTCTTGCGAGGGCTTACATTGTCCCGATGGCTTCAGACCAAGCCGTTGCCAGCTTAGCCTGCATCGGTAGGCTACCGTTGAGGGAACAACGAGTCTCACTACCTCTTTCAGGTGAGACAATAACGGATGCAACTTTCACGTCGCACCCAATGGATGTAATCGCAATGTTTTTCAAAGTCCCGGTCATCCCGGATTTGGTGTTCCCAGTAGCGCGACTGCCAAATGGTTTGCGCCCGTTTTCGCCGTTGTGATGGCGAAGGCGGTAATTTGAGAGCATCCGGGCAATGGCGGGTGAAATGGTTTTTGATGGCATTCCAGCGCATCGGATAATCATCGTCGTCCGGCGGCAACGTCCAAATGCAATGCAGATGTTCCGGCAGCAGCACAAACGCGTCAATAGTGAAAGGATGAGCCGATTTAACATGTCGGAACGCCGTCCGCAACAATTCGGCATTGTCCGGTTCGCAAAGAAATTTCCGCTGCCGGAAAGTCACAATGGTGAAAAAATAGGTGCCGCCGGGAGTTTTAGCGCGACGATATTGCATAATGGAGATTCCCCAAGTCGGGTAACAGCTTTTCCGTTACCCGACATTTTAGCACCCGAAATGCAGGACGGTGGTCAAACCCGAAGTTCGTCATTCCCTTGAAGCTTGGAATTGTCGGGCATAAACAGCATACCCGACGGCACTACGCGCTTATCAAACATAGGCTTGGTAATATTGATTGCATAGTAACACTAGGCGCTATAGAATCCTTTCAAAGGAATTTAATTACAAGGAATGAGTTAACGATGAGAATTTTTAAGAATAGGCCATTTACACGCTTTGCCATAAAATCAGGAATCAGCGATATGGCTTTATGTAAAGCAATCACGGATGCCGAACAAGGCTTGATTGATGCAGATTTGGGGGGAGGCGTCATTAAACAACGCGTTGCCCGAAAAGGTCAGGGAAAATCGGGTGGGTTTCGCACGATGATTCTTTTTAAGGAGGGAACGCGGGCTTTTTTCGTTCATGGCTTTGCAAAAAATGAACAGGCTAACATCAATGACGACGAGTTGGTGGCTTTGAAGAAGCTTGCCGTAGAAATGCTGAACTATGCAGACGCAGAATTAACCGAAGCGGTTAACAAAAACAAATTGACTGAGATAACTTGTAATGGGCAAACAATACCGTAGCAACATAATGGCATCCATCCACGAAACCGCTGAAGATTTGCATGAAGCGGGGCTTATGGAAAAACGCACGATGCGGGAATTTGATGGACTATGTTTAACACCTATCAGTCCTTTAAAACCAGAACAGATTCGCGATATTCGTGAACGCGAGAACGTCAGCCAAGTTGTCTTCGCTAATTATTTGAATGTCTCAAAAGGCATTATCAGCCAATGGGAACGAGGAGAAAAACGTCCTTCCGGCGCTTCGCTTAAGTTACTTTCTTTAGTTAAAAAAAAGGGACTCTCAGCAATTTCTTAGAGAATCTGTGCGTATCTTTTTGCATTCAACGGTATGCCCAACATAGCTGATTTAACGGTTCGGAACGCCGTACGCAACAATTCGACGTTGTCCGGTTCACAAAGAAATTTCCGCCGCCGGAACGTCACAATGGTAAAAAAATAAGTGCCACCTGGAATTTTAGCGCGACGATATTGCATAATGAAGATTCCGAAGTAGGTCGGGTAACAGCTTTTTCGTTGCCCGACATTTTAGCACCCGAAATGCAGAGGCGGTGGTCAATCCCGAAGTTCGTCATTCCCTTGCCGCTTGGAATTGTCGGGCATAAACAGCATGCCCGACCTTGTATGATCAAAATTAATAAAATACTACCAAAGAGATCAAGTAAGCTTTAACCGTTTATTGGGAGGCCGTCCCGACCTGAGGACTGGTTTTTGTTAACCAGAGCCTGCCGCGTAGATTGGCCCCCGCCCTATTCACCCATACCGTGGAGTATCTGAGGCTTAGAGCCTGCATACACAAGGAAGGTAGGTGCATGTGCAGGGTCGGGGAACCGATGAACAGTCTACTTTCTTTAACCCATTCAGACAAACCCCTATGACGACCATTAAAATTAATAAAAATGATCATGAATCAAAGCTATCGCTACAAGCAGGCATTGATGTCGGTTCTGAAGAATTGATTCTGGTTGTCCGGAAGAACAGTAAGTCATTCGACCCACAAAAATTCACCAACACCCCAGTTGACCGCGCCCGATTGGTTAAAAAGCTGTCTAAGTTACCTGGCATCATCGTTTGCCTGGAAGCTACGGGGTCTACCACTTTGATTTGGCAGTCGCCCTGCATGATGCAGGGGTGTTGCTGATGGTGGTTAATCCAAAAGCTTCTCATAATTTTGCTAAGGTGTTGATGAGAAATAGCAAAACTGATGCTGTCGATGCCAACACTTTGGCCGAATACGCAGCGAGGATGGACTTCGTCGCTTGGACTCGCCCAGCCAATGAGACGATAGCTCTTCGCTGTTTCTCCCGCAGGATTAATTCGTTAACCGGCCAAAAAGCGGCCGCAAAGAATCATTTACATGCCCTAACAGCGACTCAGGAAACTCCCAAAGCCGTATTGCGCGATGCTAAACTGGCTATCATTCAATTGCAAAAACGTATCGACCGCTTAACGGCTGAGGCGCTGGTCTTGATCAGCAAATATCCCGAACTTGAACGGGTACTGGAGCTACTGACCGGTATCAAAGGCATTGCCGAAACCAGCGCCATTGCACTCATGGGCGAACTGTTATGGTTGCCGCCAGACCTTTCCCATCGGGAATGGGTGAAGTTTGCGGGCCTTGATCCCAAGGCTTTCGACTCGGGTAAAAGTGTCCATAAGAAAACGCGAGTATCCAAAGCCGGTAACCGTTATCTTCGTGCAGCCCTTTATATGCCAGCCTTGAGTGCCCATCAACATGATCCACACGTCAGGGCTTATTTCGAGCATCTAGTGGTGACTAACGGTAAGGAAAAGATGCAGGCTCTCTGCGCAGTCATGCGTAAATTGCTCCATGCCATCCATGGCATGTTGAAGCACGATAAGCCTTTCGATAACACCCGTTTTTATGCAATTCCGGCATCTGTCGGATAGCTAAAAATCAATGAAATATGATTGACTTCAAACAGAGTATCTACGCGGCTAGCAAATAAATTGAAATTGACGCCAGCATGATTTGATATGTTTAATCTTAAGTTGGCGCATATGGGTTACAAACCCCGTCCCGCTTGAGGCTAGTTTCCCAAATCCGTGATTTTTGCATACTGTTCATCAATTTCCGGCAACGTTAAGTAGTGATTTACGTATCTATTCTCATCTCTTTTGTATTGAGCAAATATCACAGGTTTTTCTGGGCTGCTTTTCTCGACACTAAACTCAACCATCTCCACCGCATTGCAATATGGCTCGCGGCGCACAATTTCTGCCGCCTTGAACAAATAATTAACGAACTTCTTGTATTTTTCGTTGACATATTCGGGTGTTATGGCCCAATCCAATATTGGGGCAATGCTGTACTTATATTTTTGAGCGTCAACATACGCATCTTCTAATGGCAGTGGAAAAAAACTGTAGTCATCTGCCATATTCATTTTATTATACTTAACTCCCCGCCCGGACAGCTCCCGCATAACTCTATCTTGAAGCTCTTCTGGCATTCGTAATCCAAAATATACTGCCTTGACAGCCCGATAATCGTAGCTCTGCCCCCCTGAGTTAGACGTTACAATCCTTACTTCCTTCTCATACTCCCATTTCTTAGATTTTGTCCCCAATAGCTTTTGAAGCATTCGATCCAGATTAATGTTAGAAATATCGGAAACATCCAGCTTTGGCGGGGTGCTACTATACAAAACAGGCACTTTATGATTCTCTATCTTGGTAAAATCGATTAGATAATCCATATCGTATTCGATACAGAAACCCTTGTGTGCATTTCCATAGTGTGCCCACAACAGTTCATCAGTTGCAGTAGTGCTCAAAGAATAAACCCCGGACTTTTCCGAGAACGCTACCACCTCTAAAACTGATTTCCTTACCTCAATAAACGCTTCTGCCGCCTTCGGGTGGTTTCTTGTAGATAGCTTTTCAATTAGATTCAGCTGAGTATCAAGCACATCTTGGGAAAACAATCCCTCGCAAGGATCATTTAACTCAAATCGCGTTGAAGCCCAGAAATAGTTTTCGACTAGGGAAAACAAGTCCCTTTCGAATGTGGCTTTATCGCCCGACCTATATTTGTATACATTCACGGCTCTTAAACCTAGTGCGAAAGTGAACGGCCTGCACTGTCTTTCGCACAGGTCAACTCGACTTGTATGATAAAAAAAGCAACAAAACCCCAGCCCAGTACGCCGAAATAAGCCGGTTCGAGCGATAGCAAAAACCGGCGTTTCCGGCAAACACTACCCCAGCTCGCCGGAAACGCCACCTTGCGCTACGCGCTTGGATCGCCTTATTCCGGCCTACAAAACTTCGTGCTCTTCGCGTCTTCGTGGTGAATTAATTACCCACTAAACTAAACCCCTTCCTCCTTATCATCCTCATCCGTAGCCATATCCGAAATCTCCTTCAACCGGGAAATAGCTTTAGCATTAATACTCCCTTCCGGATAAAAACCGTAACTATCTAACACACCGGCCGGTTCCCCAGTCAATAATTCCAGCGTTTCATCGACGCAGGACACCGCATAAATCGCAAACTTGCCTTCGGCCACCGCATCAATCACTTCCTGTTTCAGCATCAGGTTGCGTTTGTTGGCAGCCGGAATAATCGCGGCGTGCTGCCCGTCAAGGCCTCGCGCCTTGCACAGTCTGAAGAAGCCTTCGATTTTCTCGTTAACGCCGCCTACCGCCTGCACTTCGCCGTACTGGTTGATTGAGCCGGTCACCGCAAAACTGTGTTTGATCGGCGTCCGTGTCAGCGCCGAAATAAGACAGCACAGTTCGGCCAGCGAGGCGCTGTCGCCGTCGATATAACCGTAGGACTGCTCGATCGCGATGCTGCCGGAAATCGCCAGCGGGAATTGCTGGGCGTAGGTGTGGCCCAGATAGCCGGTCAAGATCATCACGCCTTTGGAGTGAATGGCCTGGCCCAGTTCCACCTCCCGCTCGATGTCGACGATGCCCCTGGAACCCGGATAAACGCTGGAAGTAATCCGCACCGGCGCGCCGAAGCTGCTGCCGCCGACTTCCAGCACGGTCAAGCCGTTGACCTTGCCTATCGCCTCGCCTTCAGTATCGATCAGTATGGTGCCGACCAGCATTTCTTCGAGGATGTTCTCGGGGATTCTGCCGTTACGATGATCTCTTGCGGCCAAAGCCTGCTCTATATGTGAGCGGTCGCAAACCGGCCGGCCGTCCCGCTTACAAAACAGGTTGGCTTCGGCGATAATTTCCAGCGAATCTTTGATGCGGGCGGAAAAATGATGCTGGTTTTCCGCAATTCGGCAACTGTGCTCGATCAGACATTCTATCGCCGGCTGTGTTAACGGTTTGGCGCCGGAATCTGCGGCGTGCTTGATCATCAGCTTTATGAAACTTTGCATCGACTCGTCGGTGCGCGGGATGTAATCGTCAAAATCGGCAAGGATTTTGAACATCTCGTTAAATTCGTCATCCAATTCTTCGAGTAAATAGTACACATCCCTGGAACCGACCAGAATCACTTTAACGTTCAGCGGAATGACTTCGGGTTTGAGCGTAATGGTGTTAATGCCCAAATCGGAATATGGCGATTCGATTTCAATCAGGCCGGATTGCAGTGCGCGTTTAAGGCCTTCCCAAACGAACGGGTAGGTCAGCAGCTTTTCAGCATCGAGAACTAAATAACCGCCGTTGGCCTTGTGCAATGAACCGGCGCAAATCCGGCGATAATTAGTGACCAATGTACCCTGGTCGCTGACGTATTCGATGCGCCCGAACAGGTTTTGGTAAATCGGGTGCGGCTCGCAAATAACCGGCGCGCCGCTTTCCTGCTTGTTATCGACCAGGATATTCGGCGCATACAGCTCGGTCAACAACAGCCGTTTTGCAGTGGTATTGTCTTGCGGCTCCGGCGTCCGGCTCGGCATCAGGTAATCGGCAATGGTATTGCTTAAGTTCTTTTCGATTTCCGCCAAATAAGTGATCACGTCATCGATATTCTGGTAGCTGTCGTTCAGTTCGGCAAACAACGGCTCTATCGCCAGACTGATGGTGTCATTATCCAGCTGCTTGATTTTCTCGACCATCGCCCTGCGCCACTGGGGCAATTCCAGCAAGACATCGCTCAGGTATTCTTCCAGCTCCTCGACATGCCTGTGAAAGATTTCCCGTTCCTTCAGCGGCAATTCGGCAAATTGGTCTTCATTCAGTGCCTTGTTGTCCCGGATAGGCGCAAAAGAAATCGATTCGCCTTCCCTGAATAACGCAATATCCAAGGACAAGGCCTTCTTATCGACCAAGTCGATCGCATTGTTATAGAGCTGATTATAATGGCGCTCGATAGCGCTCTTTTTTTGTTGGTAAGTCGGGCTTTCGAATGCAGCCGGAAAAGTCGCCAGCAGGTTATCGATCAGCTTTTCGATGTCTTTGCTGAGTATCTGCCCATGCTCTGCGGGTAGCTCAACGGCCACCGGCTCTCTTGAGTTATCGAAATTATCGACATAGGCATAGGATGGCGGCGCGGGCAGCGTTTTTGCCTCGGCATTCAGATGATTGGTAATCATCGACAACCGGCCCAAACCCGGCTCGCCCATCACAAAAATATTGTAGCCGGGGTTGCTCATCGCAACGCCGAACTCCAGTGCGGATTGGGCCCTAGACTGGCCCAAAATGGTATCGGGCAAATCAGGTGCGGTTGGGAACTCAAAGCCCGTCAAATCGACATGCAGTTTCAGTGATTCAACGGGAAGCTTTGTGGTATTAGACATGGTTAAGAGAGGTTCTCGGATTGCGCAAAAACGGCAATTCTACCATTCTTTCCCCATTGTCCGATATGAGCCAAACAGGCGCGGGTTTTTCAACACTAACCGAAAGCATGGCTGCTTCAAAACATGATGGTCTGACTTAGAACTCGATGAAAAATAGCTTCCCAAAATCACTGTCTTCTATCGTCAAGCCGTTCGTGCTGAGCCTGTCTAAGCATGATCGGCTTGACGCGGTTGCCCGAAATTATTAATGGCCATATCCTTAATGCTGCCGCTGCAATACCATTGAAACTGCCGCCGCACGGGTCACCACGCCCAACTTTTCAAAAATATGTTCGAGATGCTTGTTAATCGTACGCGGGCTGCTGCCCAGAATAAGGCCCGTTTCTTTATTGGTTTTGCCTCTGGAAATCCACATCAGAATTTCCGCTTCACGCACAGTAAGGCCCAAGGAAGTTCTTACCCAATCAAGATCCCACTCTCCGGAATGCTTCTCCAAAACCAGCAGATATTCGCCTGTATTCTGGCACGCTGTTATTTTTGCTAAAAAACCGGTTCCGACCCGATAGCTTTCAAACGCTTCGGATTTATCGCCAAGCTGTTTAACCCATTCCTGCATCGGCTTGGGCAGCGGCGAACCGATTTCATGTTGCCCCGTTAAGGCATGTTTTTGCAGGAACTCATCCAGCCAGCGGATGCCGCCGGGCGTCAACCAGGTGATGATGCCTGATGAATCGATTGCCAACGCGGAAAAAGGGCTATTGTTTAACGCATTTTCAACGCGGCGCAGGTTTCGGGCCTGTGTCAGTTGCAAATCGACCCTGGCCAGCACTTCAGGCGGGCGAATCGGTTTGACAATATAATCGACAGCGCCTTCATCGAAGCCGCGCAACAGGTTGTCCAGCTCGCTTAACGCTGTCATAAATAAAACCGGAATGTCGGCCGTTTCGGGCGAAGATTTGAGCCGGTTACAGGTTTCAAAACCGTCAATACCGGGCATCATAATATCCAGCAAGATAATGTCCGGTTTCAGGTAAGCGATTTGCTCCAAAGCCGACAAGCCGTCGGTCGCGACCAACACCCGGTAACCGGCTTCCGAGAGCGTATCGGATAACAAGGCCAGATTGCCCGGCGTATCATCGACAATCATCGCGATTCCGTTAAATTTACCGGTCATTGCCGCTGAGTTCCTGATGAGTGATCTGTAAAAGTTTTTTGATTTCAGCCATATCGAATCCTCCGGCCAGCGTTATGAGCCGCTGCGCAAAATAGGTATATTCCGGATGATGCTGAATGAGGCCGGTCAGGTATTGATTGAGTCCCAGCAAATCGCCGATCCGGACATAAGCGGTTAACTCTTGGATAATATCCAAAGAAGGCGGCAGGTTGGAACTTTGCGGTTCAATTTCATCGTCCTGATAAATCCAGTCCATGCCCAGATGCAGTTTAAGCTTGTAGAGCAACTCGCTGACTTGTATCGGCTTGACCAGGAAATCGTTACAACCGGCATTAATCGCATTGAGCCGGTCGGACGGATAGGCGTTGGCGCTTAACACAACGATCGGCGTTGCATTGCCGTTTTGCCGTAGCAGATGCGCTGTTGCGGCGCCATCCAGTCCGGGCATCGATAAATCCAGCAAGATAAGATCCGGCGCTGTTGTTTCAACTTTATCCAAGCATTCTTCACCGCAAGCCGCTTCAATCATACCGAAGCCCAGCGGTTCCAGGATGGATAGAATCAGCTGTCGGTGATCCGGCTGGTCATCGACAATTAGAATTTTCCGGCGTTTGCCCCGGTAACCCACAATGTCTTCTTCCTGAATGTACTGCTGTTCGCCGCCCAGATTGGGCAGCAGCAGCCTTACGGTAAAAGTCGAGCCTTTGTTCGGGTCGCTGACGACCACTAGTTCTCCGCCCATGATTTCGCATAAAATTTTGCTGATGGTCAGCCCCAGGCCGCTGCCGGAGTCTAAATTCTCATTCGGTAATTGGGTAAAAGGCTGGAAAATATTTTGCAGTTGATCTTTATGGATGCCGGGGCCGGTATCGACGACCTGGAACGTGGTGACTCCGCAGCTGTAACCGATACGGAACACGACTTCTCCTTCCGCGGTAAATTTAATCGCATTGCCGAGCAGGTTGATCAATATTTGCCCGACCCGCTTCTCATCGCCGCGCACCCGTTGAGGCAAGGTGTTGAGAATCTGGCAGTAAAACGACAGCCCCTTCTGTTCGGCCTGCGGTTTAAACACACAGACCAAATGTTCAATAAAACCCGGAAAATCGATAGGCTCCTGGCGCAGCTCGAATTTACGCGCTTCGATGCGGGCGATATCCAGAATATCCTCGATCAGCGCGGATAAATGTTCGCCGTTGCGCTTTAAAATATCCACCGCCTGCCGTCTGTGCGCCGGTATTGTCGGATCTTTCTGCAAAATATAGGCGTAGCCGACAATACTGTTCAACGGCGTACGTATCTCATGGCTCATGCTGCTCAGGAAACGGCTTTTGGCGCTATTGGCGCGATCCGCCATTTTGGTGGCTTGCTGCAACTTCGCGTCGGTCTTTTTGTGCTCGTCGATTTCCATCAGCAGGCGCTGGGTCTGCCTGGCGATTTCCTCATGGGCGACACGCCGGCTCTCGTCGTTCAAGACCAGCCACCAGGTGCACAAGCCGATAAACACCAGCAACGAAGCGTAAACTTTTACGAAATTTGCCAGTAGCAGATTGAACGAAGGCAGATACCGTTCGGCAGCCAATAAATCCTGGTAATAAATAATCCCGACAAATACGCTGGTTAAAACCGCCAGAAACAAAAACAACAGGCTAAAGCGTATCAAACGCAACCTAAGGCTCAAATTCACCCAGCCCGGCAGACAGCATTCGGCAAGGCTTTGCAGATAATCGTCCAAGCGTACGCCCGGCTTGCAGGCATCCATGCAGCGCGAGTCCAGTGTGCAACAAAGCGAGCAAATACTGCCTTCATAGACCGGGCAATAAGCCATATCTTCGCGCTCGAAATGATTTTCGCAGATCGTGCAGCGGCTGACTTTAGCCTGATTATTAAAGTTGATGTCGCGGGCAAGATAACGTTGGTTACCGTACAGCAGCGCGATGCACGGGACCAGTATAAAGGCCAGACTCAACGCTATAAACGCTGAAAATGCCTGTGCGAACGCGCCGAAAAGCCCCAGATAAGCCAATATCGAAACAATAGAGGCGCATAAGGTGGACAGTGTGCCGACCGGGTTCAGGTCCGGCAAGTAAGCGCGTTTGAACTCAACGGCTTTGGTGCTCAAGCCCAGGGTTTTGTTGATCAGCAATTCGGCGGCAACCGCGCTGATCCAGGCTATCGACATATTGGAGAATAAGCCCAATACTTTTTCCAAAGCGCCGAATACGCCGAATTCCATCAGCAAAAGGGCGATAGACACATTAAACACCAGCCATACCACCCGTCCGGGATGGCTGTGCGTCAGCCGCGAGAAAAAATTCGACCAGGCCAGCGAACCGGCATAAGCATTGGTGACATTGATCTTGATCTGGGAAATCGCTACAAACAAGGTCGTGACCGCCAAGGCCAACTCGGTATTGTCGAATAGGTCGCCGTAAGCGACCAGGTACATTTGCGTCGGCTCATGCGCATGGACCGGCGCTATGCCGTGGCGCACCGCAAGATGAGCCAGCAACGCGCCGCCCAGTTGCCTGACCATGCCGAACAAAATCCATCCGGGTCCTGCGCTGATCGTAGCCAGCCACCAGCACAGCCGGTTTTTTTCGGTCAATTCAGGCATAAAGCGCAAAAAATCCACCTGCTCGCCGATTTGCGCGACCATTGAAAAGGCGATCGTGGTCGCGCTGCCGAACATCAGCCAGTTAAAGCCTTGGCCGCTGCCGGCAATCCAGAAATAAGTCTGCACCGTCATCAGCGAATCCGGCTCGCGAATGAATACCGCAATATAAGGCGTAATCAACAGCACCAGCCACAGCGGCTGCGTCCACATTTGCAAGCGGCTGATCGTGGTAATCCCGAAAGTCACCAGCGGAATCACGGTAACCGCGCTGATAATATGCGCTATCGCGATAGGGATATGGAAATACAGCTCAAGCGCCAGGGACATGATTGATGCTTCGAGCGCGAACAACGTGAACGTAAACGAGGCATAAATCAACGAGGTGACTGTCGAGCCGATATAACCGAAACCGGCGCTGCGGGTCATCAGGTCGATATCGATGTTATAGCGGGCGGCGTAATAACTGATCGGGAAACTGGTGATGAAAATAATCAGGCCGACGGTCAGGATGGCCCAGAACGCGTTGGTAAAGCCGTAGTTGATCGACAGAAAGCCGCCGATGGCTTCCAGAACCAGGAACGAGGTGGAACCGAACGCGGTATTGGCGACCTGGAATTCCGACCATTTGCGGAATGTGCGCGGTGCGAATCTCAGCGCATAGTCTTCCAGCGTTTCGTTGGCGACCCAGGCGTTATAGTCGCGGCGGATTTTTGAGACACTTTGTCGGATCTTGGTTTCCTCGATGGGTTTTATAAAAGCTTATTTTCTGATCGATAAACATTAATTATATTCCCTGTGCCGTAGGGCGTGCCGTGCGCGCCAATAGGCAGCGGAACTGTTCACTGCATATGCTCAATCACTATTTCTTGAATCTAAAAACCGCAGTTGAGCATTCCAAAATCCCGTTCGCCCTGAGCTTGTCGAAGCCTGTCATGAGCTTGACGAATGGGGTGAGCGGGGTTTTGGAATGCTCACAAAATGAGCGCGAGTGAAAGCCGTTCATGCTTCGACAGGCTCAGCACGAACGGCTTTCACTCACTCCAATTACGGTTTTTAGATTGAAGCAATATCTACACCAAAGATCATTAGCAGAGCCGATACGCCAAACAGCCTATAGCCATAAAAAACATTGATTCAATTTGGTGCAATGAATCTTAACTACGCCCAATAACAGTCGCTTGTTTTGAAATTTTCCTGGTTTCGGTGCGGCGCGTCCTGTCATTGCGTCAATAAGACAAGACACCGTAGGAGCGGGCCGTGCCCGCGATATTTGAGCAACGTTGTAGCACCTTGATCGCGGGCATGGCCCGCTCCTACAACGCTTAACTAATGGCAGTGAGCCGCTCATTCCTCATTTTATAACCTTTCATGCCCGAATTTTAAAATCACCGGCGATCCCTGATTGTGAATGATGATCTGCTTTCGGCCCTCGCCTTCCCTTTCCTTGCCCGGCGCATCGGCTTTGCCTGCTTCGTCCGGGCTGGTGACGGTTTCGATACGCACTTCCGGTATCCAGCTCGGCTTAAGGCTTGATGACGGCTGGCTTTGCGATTTATCCGGCCACTTAAGCTCGCTCAACAAATTGAAGCAGACCGTGCTGATGTGATCGAGCAATTGCGCCTCACTGGTCGAATTCGCGGCCGCAAAGTCGATATATAAATAAGTCGTTTGTTTCGGATCAGCGATGGAAGCCAGCTCGCAGCTGATCGGCAGCACGTTGGCTTTTTGAAAATCGAGGGCTCTTGGATCGGAGTTGCCGGAAGAAAATGAAAATCCGGGCGGTGTTCCACTGTGCTCAATCAAGCCAACTTCAGCGGTTAAGGTATGACTAAAAGCCTGATTGTCTTTAGCTCCTACCGGATAACCCCAACCGGACAGATTTTGGCTGATCCGGGCAGCCACATCCTGACGGGCCAGCACCGGTTTCAACGACGCTTGCTTGACCGTGCCGATCTTGAATTCAATTCGCTTAATCGCTGCGGTATCGATTTGCATCGGTTTTTTTTCCAAACCCGGCGCACAGGCGGTTAATAGCCCGGCCATTGCGATAAGGATGAAAAACAGGCTTCTGGCAGGGTCTTGTATTGGCTTATTCATACGAATCCGGATTGTGTGAGACAGGTTCCGCAACTGTAGGCGAATCGCAGTTTGCCGGATATACGTCATTTGACTGATGAGTCAGATGACGCATTGTGCAAATTCGCCCCGGACAAAATAATCGTCCCCAGCCAACTTCCTGGCTGCATCCGGATAAACCGGCTGCACTATCAAATCACGTATTAAATTCTGGGGAACCTGACATGAGTGATTCTACACAAACAACGGCCGGACTACGAAGCAAGCCACTTCTTTCGGCAATCAGCTTATTAACGCTGGCGGCCGGCTATGCGCCGGTAAGCCAAGCCGGGGCGACATTTAAAATTGACGACACCAAATGGGTCAGCATCGGCGCGGGTTTACGCACCAGCTTTCAGGCTGCCGAAAGCGGAGCCGGCGCCAGCGGCAACAAATGGAGCAACGACTTTAACCTGGACAATATCCGTTTGTACCTCAACGGCCAGATCCACAAATATTTGAAAGTCGAGTTCAATACCGATTGCCAAACCTGTAGCAACGGCGGCGAAGTCCGGGTATTGGATGCGATCGGCAAGATCGAATACAACCCGTACGTTAATCTTTGGGTTGGCCGCATGCTGGTTCCGGCCGAACGCCGCGAAATGAACGGTCCGTTTTATAGCGCGATTTACAATATTTTCAGTTCCGGCACGCCGTTCGAGCCTGCCGATTACAATTTGACGATTAAATCGGACGGTACTTCCGCCGGTTCTTTCGGCCGTGACGACGGTGCGACTTTTTGGGGTGCTGCATTCAGCGGCCGCCTGCAATATGCGATCGGTTTTTTTCGCGGCTTAAGAGGCGGCGCGAATGTCGACGACAATATCCTATACAGCCAACGTTTCGCCTACAACTTCTGGGAAGTTGAGAAGAATCCCGGCTATTACACCTCCGGCACTTACTACGGCAAAGGCGGCGACATCTTGACCGTCGGCGTGTCCAACCAATATCAGGAAGACGGCGCGGGTACCGCGCTGGATCACGGCAACTTCCGCGGCACCGCGGTCGATGTGCTACTGGAAAAAGTGCTGCCCAACAGCGGCGTGGTGACGGTCAACGGCGAATACAAAAACTACGGGATTTCCGGCGGCTACAGCCAAGCCTCGCGCAATGCGGGCGGCGGTTTCTCGATGTTCGAAGGCAACGCTTATGACGTCAGCGGCATGTATTTGTTCCCGCAAAAAATCGGTATCGGCCAGGTTCAGCCCTATGTGCGTTACGTGAATGTGATGCCCGGCGGCAGCTCCAACCGCAATTCTTACGAAGGCGGCGTGAACTATGTGATCGACGGCCACAACGCCAAAGTGTCGTTGAGCTGGGAATACGGCGACCTGATGACCAAAGGCTTGAACTACACATCAACTGCCGCAGGCGAAAACACCAATGCGGTAAAGCTCGGCTTCCAGTGGCAGATCTAATCCCTCTTAACTATTCAGGATGACAAATATGAAAAGATTATCTTCAAAACTCCAAAAGCTCGGTATTGCCGGTGCGATAGCGACATTGGCCTTTACCGCAGGCGCGGCAAACGCCGAAGACACGATCAAAGTCGGCGTTCTGCACTCCTTGTCCGGCACAATGGCGATCAGCGAAACCACGCTGAAAGACACGATGCTGATGCTGATCGACGAGCAGAATAAAAAAGGCGGCTTGCTCGGCAAGAAACTCGAAGCGGTAGTCGTCGATCCGGCATCAAATTGGCCGCTGTTTGCCGAAAAAGCCCGCGAATTGCTGACCAAGGATAAAGTCGCCTCGATCTTCGGCTGCTGGACTTCCGTTTCCCGCAAATCGGTATTGCCGGTCATCGAAGAATTGAACGGCCTGCTGTTTTACCCGGTGCAGTATGAAGGTGAAGAATCGTCGAAAAATGTGTTTTATACCGGTGCCGCGCCTAACCAGCAGGCAATTCCGGCAGTCGATTATTTGATGAACGATTTAAAGGTAAAACGTTGGGTATTGGCGGGCACGGACTACGTTTATCCGCGCACAACCAACAAAATCCTTGAAGCCTACCTGCTGTCCAAAGGTGTCGCCAAAAAGGACATCATGATTAATTACACGCCGTTCGGGCATTCCGACTGGCAAAGTATTGTCGCCGACATCAAGAAATTCGGCTCGGCAGGTAAGAAAACAGCCGTTGTTTCGACGATCAACGGCGACGCCAATATCCCGTTCTACAAGGAACTGGGCAACCAGGGCATTTCCGCAGAAAAGATTCCTGTGATCGCGTTTTCTGTGGGCGAAGAAGAATTGTCGGGCATGGACACCAAACCGCTAGTTGGGCACCTGGCCGCATGGAACTATTTCATGAGCATCGATACCACCAAAAATGCCGCGTTTATCAGCCAATGGCATGACTTCATCAAAAACCCGAAACGGGTGACCAACGACCCGATGGAAGCGCATTACATCGGATTCAACATGTGGGTCAAAGCAGTTGAAAAAGCCGGTACGACTGATCCTGACGCGGTACAAAAAGCGATCATCGGCGTCGAATTCCCGAACCTGACCGGCGGCACCGCCAAAATGTTGCCTAACCATCACATCAGCAAACCGGTATTAATCGGCGAAATCCAGGATGACGGCCAATTGCAGACTGTTTGGCAAACCAACAAGCTGATCGACGGCGATGCTTGGTCCGACTTTTTGCCGGAAAGCAAACCGATTATTGCCGACTGGACAGCCCCCATCAATTGCGGAAATTACAACACCAAAACCAAGAAGTGCTCCGGACAGAATTTTTGATATGAGTTAATTGGACAGGTTGGGCAAGGCTCAAGTTAAGTGTAATGACGCCGTAGGAGCGGGCCGCGCCCGCGACATGGGCCGACAGATTGTCGTCCTTTCATCGCGGGCATGGCCCGCTCCTACAGCGAGCAGCCACACCCAAACTGACAATTTCAAAGATAGACACCGGATATCCAGCTGCGTATTTAAACCAATTTGGCGCGCACGGCGCGCCCTACGGCCTGCGTATTTACAATATTGTTGACTTGGAGACATATGCCCCTTCTCCCTCAGGGATGCCTACAGGGATGTAGGTAGTAGAGCAATGCAGGAGCAATTGCCGAGAAGGCTGGGATGAGGGGATATAAATAGGATTTCCTTATTTTATTTCCCCCTCACCCAACCCTCTCCCTCTGGAGAGGGCTCGTACTAGTTACATTCGCTCGTTCCCTAACTGGCGAGCTGCTCGGCTTAATATAGCTAGCCCGCTTATCAATGATTTATGGAGATGACATGAAACCGAATTCTTTCAGATGGTGTTGCCGGGTAATGCTGGGATTGTTCCTGATGTCGCCAACCTTGAGTATCGGTCAGGAAATTGCCGCCGAAGATGCGTTCTCGGCCGCTTTATCCAATCTTAAAGCCGGGTCCATGCAAGAGCGTGGCCAGGCTATCGAACAACTGGCCGCAGTGCCGAATCCACGGGCCATTGCGGTATTGCAAGCCCTGCTCGATGGACGCTTATTGACGCTTAAGGCCGATGAAAAACTCGTCATCGGCGAAGAAATCGAGACCGGCTACAAACTGACCGACGCCAAAAGCTCGGAAAGCCTCGGCATCGTCGAACGCTCCGCTACTCAAAAAATCACTGTTAATAACAGCCTGCGAACCTCATTGAGGAAAATAATCGGCCGTTTGCAACTGAATGATGATGATTCTTCCGTAAGGCTAGAAGCCGTCGGCGCGATGGGAAAAGCCATCGATGACCAGAGCCTGGCGCTGTTGCGCGGCCATCTTATGATGGAACAAGATGACAAGGTACAAAATGCAATCAAGCTTATTTTGGGCTTGGAACAATTGAACAGCCCCGACAAAGGCGTGCGTTTGGCCGCGATAGACTTATTAAAGGATCAGGCCAACCAAAATGTGGTTAACCGCTTGAATGAACTGGTCGAAAAAGATAGCGACGGCCATTACCTGGAAGCGGACAACGATGTGCGCCATCAGGCCGAAGCCGCATTGGCAAAAATCAATTCGAAACTGCAAGCCTATGCCGCTATCGAAACCCTGTTTTTCGGTTTAAGCCTCGGCGCGGTGCTGGTCTTGGCCGCGATCGGCCTTGCCATTACCTTCGGCGTGATGGGCGTGATCAACATGGCGCATGGCGAACTGATGATGCTCGGCGCTTATACCACTTATGTCACGCAACAGCTGATGCCCAACCATTTGGGACTGTCGCTGGCGATTGCGGTACCGGCTGCGTTCATTATTTCGGCGTTGACCGGGATTGTGATCGAACGCGGCATTATCCGCTTTTTATACGGCCGCCCGCTGGAAACGCTGTTGGCGACTTTCGGCGTCAGCCTGTTTTTGCAACAAACCGTGCGCTCGATTTTTTCGCCGTTAAACCGCAGCGTCGCGACGCCGGAGTGGATGAGCGGCGCCTTGCAAATCAATGACTTTTTATCGCTGACCTGGAACCGCTTGTACATATTGATTTTCTGTTTGCTGGTATTCGTATTGTTGCTGCAAATCCTCAAACGCACCCGCTTAGGCCTGGAAGTTCGCGCCGTAGCGCAGAACCGCAAGATGGCCTTGGCGATGGGCATTCCGACCGGCCGGGTCGATGCGTTGACCTTCGGCTTGGGCTCCGGTATCGCCGGAGTCGCCGGGGTCGCGTTAAGCCAGATTACCAATGTCGGCCCGAATCTGGGACAGGCTTATATCGTCGATTCGTTTATGGTCGTGGTGTTCGGCGGCGTCGGCAATTTGTGGGGCACGCTGGTGGCGGGATTTTCGCTGGGCATTGCCAATAAATTGCTCGAACCCTACGCAGGCGCGGTTTTGGCGAAAATACTGGTGCTGGTGTTTATCATTTTATTCATTCAAAAACGTCCGCGCGGATTGTTTCCGCAACAGGGCCGCGCGGTGGAGGGCTAAGCGATGCTGTTTAAAAACGATAAAGCCACGCTCTCGGTACTGGCTGTTCTGGCTGCAATCAGCCTGATTATTCCGCTGTGCAATTTGATATTTTCACCGGGCTCGCCGCTGTATTTCTCGGCTTATACGGTGTCGCTGCTGGGCAAATATATCACTTTCGCGTTGCTCGGCATGTCGCTGGATTTGGTTTGGGGTTATTGCGGTATTCTGGCCCTGGGTCACGGCGCATTCTTTGCGCTCGGCGGCTACGCGATGGGCATGTATTTAATGCGCCAGATCGGTAATCGCGGCGTTTACGGCGACCCGCTGCTGCCCGATTTTATGGTGTTTCTCGATTGGAAAGCCCTGCCCTGGTACTGGCACGGTTTCGACCAGTTCTGGTTTGCCGCAATCATGATTGTGCTGGTTCCCGGTGCGCTGGCTTTTTTATTCGGTTGGCTGGCGTTCCGCTCACGGGTGACCGGCGTTTATCTTTCGATTATCACCCAAGCGCTGACTTATGCGCTGTTGCTGGCTTTTTTCAGGAATGAAATGGGCTTCGGCGGCAACAACGGTTTAACCGATTTCAAGGAAATCCTCGGCTTTAATAGCCAGTCCGATGCCGTGCGCGCCTGTTTGTTGATGGCTTCCGGCATAATCCTGATCTTGGCTTTTTTGCTTAGCCGTTGGATCGTCAACAGCAAGCTGGGCCGGGTGGTGACTGCGATTCGCGACCAAGAAATGCGGGTGCGTTTTTTAGGGTATCGCGTTGAACTGTTCAAACTGTGGATTTTTGTGTTTGCCGCGATGCTGGCCGGGATTGCCGGGGCGTTGTATGTGCCGCAAGTCGGTATTATCAATCCCAGCGAATTCTCGCCGTTGAACTCATTGGAAATCGTGATCTGGGTCGCTATCGGCGGGCGCGGCACGCTGTACGGCGCGATTGTCGGCGCGGTGCTGGTCAATTACACCAAAACTCTGCTGACCGGATGGGCGCCGGAAATCTGGCTGTTTTTCCTCGGCGCGACTTTTATTCTGGTGACCGTGCTATTGCCTGACGGCCTACTCGGATTCTGGCAACGTCGATTGCAGGAGCAAAAACAATGAACGGCTTAGCGCTTAAACCGGGACAGGTCGATACCAGTCACGGCCCGATTCTTTATCTTGAAGATGTCAGCGTCAGTTTCGACGGCTTCAAAGCCTTGAATAAGCTGTCGCTGTATATCGACGCCGGGGAATTGCGTTGTTTGATCGGGCCAAACGGTGCCGGTAAAACCACGCTGATGGATGTGATTACCGGCAAAACCCGACCCGATACCGGCTCGGTGTTTTTCGGGCAAACCATCGACTTGCTGCAAATGGACGAACCGGCCATCGCCAAGGCTGGGATTTGCCGTAAATTTCAAAAGCCCAGCGTATTTGAAATGCTCAGCGTGTTCGAAAACCTGGAACTGGCTTTGGCGACCAACAAAGGCGTCTGGTCGACCTTATTTGCGAAATTGACCGGCGCGCAACGCGACCGTATCGAGCAAGTGCTGGAAACAATAGGGCTGGTTGAATTGAGGTCGCAACCGGCGGGCATCCTGTCGCACGGGCAGAAACAATGGCTGGAGATCGGCATGTTGCTGATGCAGGAACCTAAAGTCATGCTGGTCGATGAGCCGATTGCGGGCATGACTCACCAGGAAGTGGAACGCACCGCGGAACTGCTGTTATCGTTGCAGGGCGAACGCTCGATTGTGGTGGTCGAGCACGATATGGAGTTTGTCCGCTCGATTGCCAAACATGTGACGGTGTTGCATGAAGGCTCGGTGCTGACGGAAGGCACGATGGACGAGGTGCAGAACGATCCTCGCGTGATACAGGTTTATTTGGGGGACTGATGCTGAAAATTAGCGGATTGAATCAATATTACGGCGGCAGCCATACCTTGTGGGATGTGAATCTCGATATACCGGCCGGTTCCTGCCTGTGTTTAATGGGCCGCAACGGCGTCGGCAAGACGACTTTGCTGAAATGCATCATGGGCCTGATCGCCGTGCGCGACGGCGCTATCGACTACAATGGCGAGGCATTAACCCTTGCCAAACCGGAACACCGCGCCGAGCTGGGCATAGGTTTTGTGCCGCAGGGCCGGGAGATTTTTCCGTTGCTGACGGTCGAGGAAAACCTGAAAATCGGCCTGCGCGCGGTACGAAAACAAGGCATCAAAAAAGTACCGGAACATATCTATGAACTTTTTCCGGTGCTGAAACAAATGCTCAAACGGCGCGGCGGCGATTTGTCCGGCGGCCAGCAACAGCAACTGGCTATCGGCCGGGCCTTGGTGTTGAATCCTAAATTGCTGATTCTGGACGAGCCGACCGAAGGCATACAGCCGAATATCGTCAGCGAAATCGGCGATGTGATTATCCGCCTGAACCGAGCCAAAGGCATAACGACGCCCTTGCTTAAACAAGGCGACGAAGCGAAGGACGAAGTGCGCGAAGGCATTATCAAAATCAAAAACGAATTGGGCGTGACCGTGTTGCTGGTGGAGCAGAAACTGCCGTTTGCACGTAAGGTTGCCGACCGGTTTTATATTATGGATAGAGGCCGAGGAGTGGCTGCCGGGGCGATGGATGAATTGAGCGATGACATGGTTAAGCGGTATTTGACGGTTTGAGAATTATAACCCTGGCGTTTAATTGTAAACTTGGATAATTTGTTGATGATTTTAAATACAGGATGTAGGCCGGAATAAGCCCACCCGGCGATAGCCAGGGTGGGCGTTTCCGGCAATCGTAGCCGGAAACGCCAGTCCTGCGCTAAGGCGCGGACCGACTTATTCCGGCCTACATTGAGATGTGTATATGATGAGCGCTACGCATGGGAACGAGAAAATTTACACGAGCAGGAGATTAAAGATGCTTGGCACAGACATTTCCCCGATTGAGGTTTCCGGCGTTACCAAACACGGTTTCTGGATACTGCTTGATGAAAAGGAGGAACTATTCGTTTCATTTTTGGAGTTTCCGTGGTTTCGCAAAGCGCCGGTAGTAGAGCTTTTCCATGTTGATCGTCCCCAACCACACCATCTTTATTGGCCGGAATTGGATATTGATTTGCATGTCGATTCAATTCGTCACCCGGAGACTTTTCCGTTGGTTTCACAACCTATAGCGTAGGGTACGCTGTGCATACCATCATGCCGATAAAACAAACACCAAGTAATACGAACAAACAATGGTAACACTGCTTTGAAACCTGATGCCCTGCCGTACGCTGAAATTGCTGACTGTAACGTCGCACAAAACCAAGGCTGGCAAGCAAAACTGGAACTCGGCTTTGAGCAAAAACACGATAAAACCGTACTTACGCACCGTCGCCATCAAGGCCCGCTAACAGTACAACGGCCTTTTTACCCGGAAGGCGGCGTGTGCCATGTGTATATCCTGCACCCCCCGGGCGGGATTGTCGGCGGCGACCGTTTGAACCTTTGCATCAATGCCGAACCACACAGCCATGCGCTGATTACCACGCCCGCGGCCGGAAAGTTTTATCGTAGCAATGGCGAGCAGGCTGTCCAAACCGTTTCGATCAAAGTGAAGAAAGGAGCGGCGCTGGAATGGCTGCCGCAGGAAACGATTATTTATCAAGGCGCACAGTTAAGATCGTCTGTTAATGTCGAATTGGCTGCTGGCGCACGTTTTATCGGCTGGGAGATTTTGTCGTTGGGCCGCCCGGCTTGTGGCGAACGTTTCGATGAAGGTTTAGCGGATATGAGCTGGCAAGTTTATTGCGAAAATCAGCCTTTATTTTTGGAACGCCTGCATTTGGATGCGAAGGCTTTTGCGGCCCGCTGGGGATTACAGGGCTTATCGGCTTGCGGAACCCTGTTTGCCAGCCCTGCCGGAGCTGAAAGTTTGGCCGCAGTCCAGCAACTAATCAGCGATAGTAAAAGCTGCGGCGTGACTCTCATTGATGATCTGCTGGTCTGTAGAGCTATTGATGACAGAAGCGACCGGCTGCGCGGTTTTTTCGAACAGGTTTGGGCGATTGTGCGGCCGGATTCCGTACAACGCAAAGCTTGTGCGCCGCGAATTTGGGCGACTTGAGTTTATGCGCCACGACTGACTTGCATGGATGCAGGAGCAATTGCCGAGACACGAAGAGTACGAAGTTTATGTTCATCGTTTACGCAGAGCATCACTACCATTATCGACACTTCGTAGGAGCGGGCCGTGCCCGCGACATTTACATAGCGATTGCGGACTTGTAGCGTTCTCATCGCGGGCGCGGCCCGCTCCTACAAGACCTAACTTAATGGCGATGACGCAGAGCGTGGGAATCATAAACAAAAGTCTGAATAAAATAGAAGTTGAAATAATGACCGGAATAAAACAATGCAACTAACACCACGCGAAAAAGACAAACTGCTGATATTTACCGCAGGCTTGCTGGCCGAACGCCGCAAAGCCAGAGGCCTGAAGCTTAATTATCCGGAAGCCGTGGCTTTTATCAGCGCCGCGATTATGGAAGGTGCGCGCGACGGCCGCACGGTCGCCGAATTGATGGAGTTCGGCCGCACCCTGCTTTACCGCGACGATGTAATGGAAGGCATCGCGGAAATGCTGCCCGATGTGCAGGTTGAAGCGACATTTCCGGACGGCACCAAGCTGGTCACGGTCCATAACCCGATCGAATAACAAGTAGGGCGTGCCGTGCACGCCAATAAGCAGCGGAAATGGCGCGCATGACACGCCCCACGCTATATATGATATATAGGAATAAAACCATGATACCCGGAGAAATCATCCCCGCCTATGGCGACATCGAACTGAACGCAGGCCGCGCGACGATAAACGTGGTGGTTGCGAACAGTGGCGACAGGCCGATTCAAGTCGGCTCGCATTATCATTTTTTCGAAACCAATCCGGCTTTGCAATTCGACCGTGCAGCTACACGCGGATTCAGGCCCGATATTCCAGCCGGTACCGCAGTGCGTTTCGAACCCGGCCAGCAACGCGAAATACAATTGGTGGCGTTTGCCGGATTGCGCCGAATTTACGGTTTCCGCCAGGACGTGATGGGCGCATTGGAGAAAAATCTATGAGCAGGATCAGCAGGCAAGCCTATGCCGATATGTTCGGACCGACCACCGGCGACCGGGTGCGTCTGGGCGACAGCGGCTTGTTTCTTGAAGTCGAAGCCGACCGCACGGTTTATGGTGATGAGGTTAAATTCGGTGGCGGCAAGGTCATCCGCGACGGCATGGGCCAAAGTCAGGTTGATTCCACGCTGGCAATGGATCTGGTAATCACCAATGCGCTGATCGTCGATCACTGGGGCATTATCAAAGCCGATGTCGGCATCAAAAACGGCCGCATTGCCGCCATCGGCAAGGCCGGAAATCCCGATACGCAACAGGGCGTCGATATCGTCATTGGCCCCGGCACCGAAATTATCGCCGGGGAAGGACAAATCCTGACCGCCGGCGGCATTGACGCACATATCCATTTTATTTGTCCGCAGCAAATCGATGAAGCCTTGATGTCCGGCGTGACCACGATGATCGGCGGCGGCACCGGCCCCGCGACCGGCACTAATGCGACGACCTGCACGCCGGGGCCGTGGAATATTCACAGCATGCTGCAATCCTTGGACGGTTTTCCGATGAATTTCGGCTTGCTCGGCAAAGGCAACGCGAGTCTGCCGGTTGCGTTGGAAGAACAGGTTCGTGCCGGAGCGATCGGCTTGAAGCTGCATGAAGACTGGGGCACGACGCCAGCGGCTATCGATTGCTGTCTTTCGGTGGCCGACCGCTTCGACGTGCAAGTCGCGATTCATACCGACACCTTGAACGAATCCGGTTTTGTCGAAGATACTTTTGCCGCGTTCAAAGGCCGCACCATCCACACTTATCATACCGAAGGCGCGGGCGGCGGCCATGCCCCGGATATTATCAGGGCTTGCGGCGAGGCTAATGTGCTGCCGTCGTCAACCAATCCGACCCGGCCTTATACGATCAATACCGTCGACGAGCATCTGGACATGCTGATGGTTTGCCATCACCTTGATCCGGGCATTGCCGAAGACGTGGCGTTTGCCGAATCGCGGATTCGCCGCGAAACCATCGCGGCCGAGGATATTCTGCATGACTTGGGCGCGTTTTCGATGATTTCTTCGGATTCCCAGGCGATGGGCCGGGTCGGCGAAGTCATCATCCGCACCTGGCAGACCGCGCATAAAATGAAGGCGCAGCGCGGTAGTTTGGCGGAAGATTCACCGCGCAACGACAATTTCCGTATCAAGCGTTATATCGCCAAGTACACGATTAACCCGGCTATCAGCCACGGCATCGCGCATGAAGTCGGATCGGTCGAAGTCGGCAAACTGGCCGATTTGGTGTTGTGGAATCCGGCTTTTTTCGCGGTCAAACCCAGCCTGATTCTTAAAGGCGGCTTTATTGCCGCGGCGCCGATGGGCGACCCGAATGCCTCGATTCCAACGCCGCAGCCGGTGCATTACCGGCCGATGTTCGGCTCGTTCGGAAAGACCGCGTCGGCGACTTCGATGTTCTTTTTGCCTAAAGTTGCGGTTGAGTCCGATGTTGCAGGAACTTTAGGGCTTAACAAAAGGATCGGCGTGGTGGCGAATACGCGAACCATCGGCAAGAAGGATTTGATCCATAACCACTACCAACCGCATATCGAAGTCGATCCGCAAACCTATTCGGTCCGCGCCGACGGCCTGCTGCTGACTTGCGAACCGGCCGATGTGCTGCCTTTCGCCCAACGTTATTTTTTGTTTTGACTATGCTGAAACTGACTGAACTGGCTCCGCCGGAGACCGCTACTGACGACGTAGTAACGCTACCGTATGAATCGCGCCAGAAAAGCCGCCTGCTGCTTAAAACCGACAACGGCACCAAAATCGGGCTTTTTTTGCCGCGCGGCCAAGTGTTGCGCAAAGGTTCTGTGCTGACCGGCCCCGACCATTACCGGGTGCTGGTCGATGCGGCGCCGGAATCGCTATCGGTGGTGCGCACCGACGACGCGCTGCAATTCGCCAAGGCTTGTTATCACTTGGGTAACCGCCATGTCGCGTTGCAGATTCTGCCGGGCGAGCTTCGCTTCCTGACCGATCATGTGCTGGATCATATGCTGGAAGGATTGGGCTTAACGGTCACCCATGAAGTGTTGCCTTTCGAGCCGGAGCAAGGCGCGTATCACGGCCATGGTCACTGATCTGGCGTTATTGCGTCTGCTGCAACTGGTCAGTTCCGGCCTGCCGATAGGCATGTACTGCTATTCGCAAGGTTTGGAACGAGCGGTCGATGATGGCTGGATAAACAATGCAAGCGATGCCGATGAATGGCTTAACGGCTTGATGGAGATCTGTTTGACGCGCATCGATTTACCGATTCTGGCGCGGCTTTATGATGCCTGGAAATGCAGTGATATTGAGAGGGTTGAATATTGGAGCGGAACGCTGCTTGCGTGCCGGGAGACTTCCGAATTAAGAGCCGAAGACCGGCACACCGGCCAGGCATTGGCAAGGTTGCTGGATTCGATGGACATAGCCGGTATGCAGCGCTGGATTCGCAAGCCCGAGGCCACGTTGGCTACAATCTTCGCTTTTGCCGCTGTGAACTGGGGCGTACCCAAACGCGAAACCGTGATCGGCTATTTGTGGAGCTGGCTGGAAAACCAGGTGTTATGCGCGGTCAAGCTGGTGCCGTTAGGACAAGTGGCCGGGCAACGATTATTGACAGACTTGGCCGGAAGAATACCGGCTTTAGTCGACGAAGCGCTGAGTATTGCCGATCATGACATCGGCGGCAGCGCGTTCGGCCTGGCCTTGGCCAGTAGCCGGCATGAAATGCAGTATTCCAGATTATTTCGTTCTTGAGAGACTATATGAGCACTAAACAAATATTAAGAGTAGGTATCGGCGGCCCGGTCGGTTCCGGCAAAACCGCATTGGTCGACGCGCTATGCAAGCAAATGCGCGACAATTTCGAAATCGGCGTGGTGACCAATGATATTTACACCAGGGAAGACCAGCAGTTCTTGATTCGCAGCCAGGCGCTACCGGAGGAACGCATCTTGGGCGTTGAAACCGGCGGTTGTCCGCATACCGCAATTCGGGAAGATGCATCGATGAACCTGGCGGCGGTCGATGAGTTAAGCCAGCGTTTTGATAATCTCGACTTCATCATGGTCGAAAGCGGCGGCGATAATCTCAGCGCAACCTTCAGCCCGGAACTGGCCGACCTGACGATTTATGTGATCGACGTTTCGGCCGGCGACAAGATACCGCGCAAAGGCGGGCCCGGCATTACCCGTTCGGACTTGCTGGTCATCAACAAGATCGATCTGGCGCCTTATGTCGGTGCATCGCTGGAGGTCATGGATCGCGATGCGCGTAAAATGCGCGGTGAACGGCCGTTTGTGTTCACCAATTTGAAAACCCAAGAAGGTCTTCAAGCGGTTGAAGATTTCATTATTCAAGCCGGAATGCTGGATTAACAATGTGCACTTGAGTGTTACTTCGTACCGTTTGCCTGTATGAACTCAGGCAAACTGCTCTGAAACTTTAGTGTCATCTTATTGTCTTATAACTGTCATCTAAATTTAATTGTAATGTTGCATAATCAGCCGAGACTTAACGCACTGAAGAGGCATATTTATGATTATCAATTGGGTGGCGACCAAGGCGCAGCTGTTTTTACCGGAGCAGGATGACGAGCTTAACGTCGGCTTTGACTTTGCCTTAAGCCCTGAAATTATGAATTTGCTTTATGCTCAAAATGACCGCAGCATGGATGCAGGAGATAGAGAAGCAATTGCCGAGACCGGTCAACAGGAGGCTGAAGACGCCAACGCGACATTTGTAACTCGATTTGTATTGGATGAGCATGAGCTGGCGTTAGCCTGATGCAAGCCGGATACGGCTGTATGATTAATAGACAGGGTAACGCAGGAACCGTTACCGATGATTGCCTGTATAAATATATTTTCTAACGTATTTATTTTGACTGCTTTTTTAATATCTGCATTGCCCACATCCGTGTGGATTATACAACTGCGATTATTTCACAATTAAGCTGTTATTAACCGATTTAACGCCTTTAACCTTTCTCGTCAGTTCCACCGCTCTATTCGCAGCAGACGCGGAATCCACAAACCCGCTTAGCTGAACGACGCCTTTAAAAGTTTCAACATTGATTTGTAACAGTTTAAGCGATGAATCGCCCAATATCGAAGTTTTCACCTTAGTAGTCAGGGCGGAATCATCCAGATATTCCCCGGTACTTTCATATGTAGCGCCTCCGGCGCAACCGGCAATCAACATGACCAACAAAAAACCTATTATCAGCTTGAATCTACTCATAGTATTTAACCCTTATAGTTTAATTAGGCGTAAGTTTGAAAAATGATTATTTCTGACATTCGACATCATTGCTCCCGATCTACCCATGCTGAAATAATTCCATTGATAAATAATACAATAATCTCGGGTGGATGTATTCTACACACTCAATGCTGATGGTTGTGCGGCTTTGCCGGAGCGAAAAGCAATTTAAAGACCGACCGGTTTTCTTCCTGCTTAAAGTCTTCAAATCTTGATGCGAAGTCTTCGCGGGCACGGCATCGATGGGCATCAAGGTCTTGAACCAGTACGCCCATAGCTAAAAAGGTATTGGCATGGGTGTTAAGCGCCATCATTTCTTCGCTGAACAATTTTAGATTGTGCTCTTGAACGGCATAATCCTGAAAGTCCCCCAACACTTCCTGAAGTCCTTTCAGATTTTTAATCAGGTACTTTATTTGCTGTTCCGGATAAAGGCTTTGGAAGAATTCCATCAAATAGCGCAGTTTTTTACAGGATTTTCTTAAGTCATGTAATGCCTCGCTCGGTGATGAGTCGGTAATCGACTCGCCTTCTTCCAATACGCGAGTAAAAACTTTCCATATTCTCCGGTCTGCCAGTTCCTTAATGGTCAGTTTGGCATTTTGCTCAAGCGGTTTTTTATAGGAGGGTTCTTTAAGATACTGTTCCCATTCAGCCAGGGTGGACAGATATTTGGTCGATTGCAGTTTTTTTGCCAGTTCTTTCTGGGCTTTTTGCTGTTTAGACAGCAAAAAATCATATAAGGGATTGATATCTTCCCTGATTGAAGCGGGCAGGCTGTTTTTATAACTCTCAAAACTCAACAGATAAACATCCAAGTCCCGTGTTGGTCCGGTGATCTGTCCCAGCCAGGAGAAAAAATCGGTGTAGTAGGCGCTGATGTTAGCGGGCAGTATGCCTTTAATTTGACTGAGTCCTGCACGGGTTCTTCTGATTGCCACTCTAAAATCGTGCAAAAATTCGCTGTCGGTGTCGGCGATAGTGCCCTGCTCGTTGACTTTGATGGCTTTTAGCAGGTGACTGTAAATATATTTGCCGGCGATATCGGCACGCATGTCAGGGTCCAGGTTGATATTCAGTTTTGATGAATAATCCTTAGGCTTGCGTCCCTGAAATTGCAATGCTGTTTGCAGAACGGGTTTATCCGTGGCCGTTAAACCCAGTGTCGTTGTCAATATCTCAATGATATGTTCAACGGCCTTATCGTAACCTCTTACCGATTGCAGCGAAACACGGTTATTGAATTGGCCGTACTCTTCAATTAACAAGCGCAGTATGGTCTTTTCATCTTTATTGATGACGTTCAGATGATAGATTTGATAATCCAGCGTGCAAACGGGTAATAATGCGCGCATTTCCAATAGCGGCGCCAAGGTATCGCTTATTATCCCAGGCTCGAATTCTTGGCTGAATAAAGGCGCTTTCTTAAGTGTTGACTCGGCAATAACCGAATCATTTTTAAGGGATCTCAAGGTTAAGAATGAAGCGGATTTTGATTGGTTAAATTCGTAAATGATGTCATTTGAGTATAAGCGCCAGTCAAAGCTGTCGTAATAGGTTTTACAGCAAGACTGCCGTGAAGCCGGCTTGATGGTCGCCTCATGGCTTAATTTGGCGATAAAGTTTTCAGCGGTTAAATCTACCGGAAATTCAAATTGTAAGGACATATATTAAAGTGTGTAATTCCAGGAATAATCTGATTAATGAGCCCTCAAGCGTAACAGCCCAGTATTAATATTTAATGACACGAATATGAATTGCCCGGCAAAAAGGTTACTGTAATAATGTTTTTTCGCTTAAGGCTGAGCATAACAAAAAATGCTGCGCTGTAATATCCTTGTCATATTCTATTTACATAATAGCGTCACTTTAAATTATTTTGAGAGTTCATGATGAAATTATCTTTTAAAACTAAATCGTTAGTTACTGCGATGGGTTTTGGTATCACTGCATTAGTCAGTGGTGTTGCAGGCGCAGTACAAACTGTTGATTCCGGTGTTCCCGAATATCAAAAAGCCAGCGGTATTTCAGGCAACTTATCCAGTGTCGGTTCTGATACCTTGGCCAACCTGATGACATTATGGGCTGAAGAATTCAACCGCGCTTATCCTAACGTCAACATTCAAATTCAGGCGGCGGGCTCTTCTACAGCGCCTCCTGCGCTGACCGAAGGCACCTCAAACCTGGGCCCTATGAGCCGCGAAATGAAAGATGACGAACTTGAAGCTTTCGAAGATAAATACGGCTACAAGCCTACCGCTATTCCGGTCGCTATTGATGCCTTGGCGGTTCTTGTTAACAAGGACAACCCCGTCAAGGGCTTAACCATGGAACAAGTTGATTCAATTTTCTCTTCAACCAATAAATGCGGCGGCGAAAAAAGCATTGAAACATGGGGTGACGCCGGTGTTGCCGTTTGGGGATCAAAAAGCATTCAGTTATACGGTCGTAACTCGGTTTCCGGCACTTACGGTTATTTCAAAGAACACGCTTTATGCAAAGGCGACTTTAAAAACAACGTAAACGAGCAACCCGGTTCAGCTTCCGTCGTTCAATCCGTCACTTCATCGGTTAATGGCATCGGTTACTCCGGCATGGGTTATACCACATCGGGCGTCAAGATGGTTCCTTTGGCAAAGAAAGGCAGCAAGACTTTTGTTGATGCAACACCTGAAAATGCAATTGCGGGCACTTATCCTTTGACACGTTACTTGTATATTTACGTTAACAAGAAGCCGAATCAGCCGCTGGCGCCGTTAGACAATGAGTTCATCAAAATGGTGTTGTCCAAAACCGGTCAGCAAGTGGTTATAAAAGACGGCTATATCCCTCTGCCTGCGAAAGTTGTTGATAAGGTACTGGCTACGCTTAAATAAAGATTAAGGATTGGATTGAGGTCACGCAAGGATGCGTAAACAAGGATGTTGGTTTAGTGTGTTGTTATCTTCCCCCTCAGAAAGTAAAGGCGCATCGAACAAAAATACGGCTAAGGTTTGCTTTGTGAATCTTGGCCGTTTTTTTTGTTTTTTTGTTATATCATAGTTTCATTTAATTTCTAGTATTTTCAGTATGTCAGAAATAAATACATCCATAACCCCCTCCTCCATAAAAATCAGTTCCGGTGAATATCATCAGCGCTGGCGACTCATAAAAGATGCATTGGCACGCTATGGTGTAATAGCCGGTGGTCTGGGTGTAATTGTCGCGATCGTACTGATTTTCTTTTATTTGCTGTATGTGGTTTATCCGCTGTTTATATCGGCCAGTGCAGAATCGGTCAGTGAATACGCGGTGCCGGAACAGGCGCAGGGCAACACCTTGCTGCTGGAGATCGAAGAGCAAAATGAAGTAGGCGCCCGGTTTACCGACAGCGGACAAGTGGTATTTTTTGACGCCGCTAACGGAAAAACGGTATTGACACAGGCGGTGGCAATACCGGCGGGTACACATATCACCAGCTTTGCCCAAGGCAGCCCTATCAATGAAGGCGCAGTCATTTACGGTTTATCCGATGGACGGGCGGTTATTGTTAAACATCAATATAAAGTCACTTATCCGAACAATGTGCGGGTTATTACACCATCGCTTAAATACCCGTTAGGCGAACAACCTTTGGTGCTGGACGATTCCGGTGCCGCTTTGGACAAAATCGCGGTTAAAGTTGGCGAGAATGCGACGACGATAGTCGCAAAATCGGCTGATATGCCGGAGGCTCCCGGTAAAATCCATTTAATCAATTTCCAAAAAGAACAATCATTGTTTGCCGATGAGGCCGCCTTAACGCGTACGGATTCAGTTCTGGAACAGCCGGCGGGGGGCGTTGCGGATATCTTAATCGATAAGGATGAATCCAACCTATACATGATCAGCAAAGACGGTCAGCTCGGTTTTTTTGATATTAGCGACAAGAGCAATCCTGCTATCAGACAGCAACAGAATGTGGTGGATGCCGGGCAAAAAGTCACCAGCGTGACTTTTTTAAATGGCGACCTTTCGCTGATGGTAGGAGACTCCAGCGGTCTGGTCTCACAGTGGAGCATGGTTAAAGACAAGTTGAACCGCCCCGCCATGCAAAAAATCAGGGCATTTAAAGTGTCTGATAAAGCGGTCGTTGCGATCAATTCCGAACAGCGCCGTAAAGGCTTTATGACCACGGATGCCGACGGCGTCGTTGGCATTTATCATTCAACCTCTGAAAGAGAAATGATTAAAGAACGCGTCAGCGATGCGTTGCCAACCGCAGCGGTTTTGTCGCCGAGAGCGAATGCACTGTTGGTGCAGTCAGCAGATGGCAAAATGCATTTCTGGCATATCGATAATGAGCATCCAGAGGTTTCTATCCGGTCGCTTTGGCAGAAAGTCTGGTATGAAAGCTATCCAAAGCCCGATTATGTCTGGCAGTCTTCTTCAGCAAACAGTGATTTTGAACCTAAATACAGTTTAACGCCGCTGGTTTTCGGCACTCTGAAAGCGGCATTTTATGCCATGTTGGTAGCCGTACCCCTGGCGCTGATGGGGGCGATTTATACCGCTTATTTTATGACTCCGCGTATGCGGCAGTACGTGAAGCCTTTTATTGAAATCATGGGCGCATTGCCGACGGTTATTTTAGGGTTTCTTGCCGGTCTTTGGCTGGCTCCGTTCATGGAAGAGCATCTGGCAGGATTTTTTGCACTGTTGATGATAGTTCCTGTCGGCGTCATGCTGTTTGCTTTTGCTTGGGAATTTGTGCCCAAAGCCATAACTGATAATCTTTCGGAAGGTTGGGATGCCGCTATATTGATCCCAGTCATTTTACTCAGCGGCTGGTTCGCCTTTAAGGTAAGCGTGCCTTTGGAAACATTTTTGTTCCACGGCACTTTGCGCGACTGGTTTAAGGCTGAGTTGGGCATAGGCTATGACCAGCGCAATGCGCTGGTGGTCGGCGTGGCGATGGGATTTGCGGTTATTCCAACCATTTTTTCAATCGCCGAAGATGCCATTTTCAGCGTACCGAAACATTTGACCGTGGGCTCTCTGGCGCTGGGGGCTACCCCTTGGCAAACCATGGTCAGGGTTGTGCTGTTAACTGCGAGTCCCGGTATTTTTTCCGCGGTGATGATCGGTTTCGGCCGCGCCGTTGGGGAAACCATGATTGTGTTAATGGCAACTGGAAATACGCCGGTGATGGATTTAAGCGTTTTTCAGGGCTTACGTACCCTGGCTGCCAATATCGCGGTGGAAATGCCGGAATCGGAAGTGGACAGTACACATTATCGGGTCTTGTTTTTAGCGGCCCTAGTGTTGTTTATGTTTACCTTTGTTTTTAACACGCTGGCCGAAGTCATTCGTCAGCGCTTACGTGAAAGATATAGCTCATTATGATCAGATTATGGTTTAAAAGCGGTACTCCCTGGGTATGGCTCAATGCGGCGGCAGTCAGTACCTGCCTTATTATGGTGGTTGGTGTGCTGGGCTTGATTTTAGTGCGTGGAGCCGGCCACTTCTGGCCGTCCCAAGTTGTACAGTTCACCTATCAGGAACCGGACGGACAATTCCAGACAATTATCGGCGAACATATCGATACCAGTATTACCCCGGCCGTGATGGCCAAGTCAACCGGCTATGCAATGGCCGATGATGAAGATACTCTGGTGCAATACTTGATTAAAACCGGTAACCGGGATATTACCGGTACTGATTTTCGCTGGATATTGGAACGGAATGTTAAGCAGCAACAGTCTCCTGACGACCTGATGGTGATTGAACGGCGGGAATGGGGTAATTTTTACGGCCAACTGGTTGCGGTCAAGGAAAACGGCAAGATTATCGCTGAAGGCGCACAAGCCTGGCCCGCTGTTCAAACGAGATTAGATGAAGCTTTAACGGTTTTTAAGAAAATAGCCCATCTGGAAAAAAAGGAAGTCGGAGCGATCAACTATAGTCTGGAACAGTTAAGACTTAAACAAAAAAGACTGCAATTGAAAAATCGCTGGGATGCGGCAGCCGAGCAACAGATAGCCGCCGAAAAGACCGACCTGGAAGTTGAATATAAAGAATATCAAACGCAATTAAGTGAGCTGTATCGACAAATTAGACGGGATAGCCTGGTCGCTAAAACCGAAAGCGGCAGTGAGGTTGAAATTCCATTGGCTAAAGTAGTCAGGGTTTTCCAGCCGAACACCATGAGCTCGTTCGATAAAATCAAGCATTATGGCGTTAAGGTGGTTGAGTTTTTAACTGATGATCCGCGTGAAGCCAATACTGAAGGGGGAATTTTCCCGGCTATTTTCGGTACGGTCATGATGGTATTGATGATGTCGGTTATCGTAACCCCGTTTGGCGTCATTGCCGCGGTATATTTACGCGAATATGCAAAACAAGGCTTTATTACCCGATTAATCAGGATTTCAGTTAACAATCTGGCGGGGGTTCCCTCCATTGTTTACGGCGTATTCGGCTTGGGCTTTTTTGTCTATATCCTGGGCGGTAACATCGACCGGCTGTTTTATCCGGAAGCATCGCCCGCGCCGGTCTACGGCACACCAGGGTTGCTGTGGGCTTCAATCACGCTGGCTTTATTGACTTTGCCGGTGGTTATTGTTTCAACGGAAGAAGGCTTGGCCCGTATTCCCAGATCGATACGCGAAGGCAGTCTGGCGTTGGGCGCAACCAAACTGGAAACCCTATGGCTGACGGTATTGCCGATGGCAAGCCCTGCGATGATGACCGGATTGATTCTGGCTGTGGCACGGGCGGCAGGCGAAGTAGCTCCGTTAATGCTGGTCGGTGTCGTTAAGCTGGCGCCCACGTTACCGCTGGACGGCAATTATCCATTTTTGCATTTAGACAGAAAGTTTATGCATCTAGGTTTTCATATTTATGATGTCGGTTTTCAAAGCCCCAATGTTGAGGCGGCGAGACCGTTGGTTTATGCAACATCATTACTGTTGGTACTGGTCATTGTTGGGCTGAATTTATCAGCCATTTTAATCAGAAACCATTTGCGAGAAAAATACCGAGCATTAGAAGGTTAAAGACATGACAACACAACAAGTACGCACACATACCATTGATGTAAGTTCAGTTTTACGTGAAAAGAAAGGAATGGACGAGCAGAATGAAACCTGTATCAAAGTAGAAAATTTAAATCTTTTCTACGGGGAAAAGCAGGCTTTGCATGGCGTTAATATGGAAATGGCCAAGAAAAAAGTAACCGCCTATATCGGCCCCAGCGGCTGCGGCAAATCGACACTGCTGCGTTGCATCAACCGGATGAATGACCTGGTCGATAACGTGACCATCGAAGGCAGGATATTGCTGGATAGTGATAATATTTACGACAAATCCGTTAATGTGGCCGCTTTACGCAGACGCGTCGGCATGGTATTTCAAAAGCCCAATCCTTTCCCCAAATCGATCTTCGAGAATGTCACTTACGGCCTTAGAATTCAGGGCATTAATGACAAACGGATATTGGAAGAAACGGTTGAAAACTCCTTACGCGGCGCAGCGCTGTGGGACGAAGTCAAAGACCGCCTGAATGATAACGCCTTGGGCTTGTCAGGTGGACAGCAGCAACGTCTGGTGATTGCCAGAGCGATTGCGATAGAACCCGAAGTATTATTGCTTGATGAGCCTGCGTCGGCGCTGGATCCTATTTCAACATTAAAAATTGAAGAGCTGATCAATGAGCTTAAAGAAAAATATACTATAGTCATTGTGACGCATAACATGCAGCAGGCTGCCCGGGTTTCGGACTACACTGCGTTTATGTATATGGGCGAATTGATTGAAATGGGCACAACCAGCGAGTTATTTACCAATCCTCGCAAGAAACAAACCGAAGATTACATTACCGGTCGATACGGCTAACTGGACAAGCAAAGGAGCAAGCAATGGACAACAGCAAAATAGGGCAACATATCTCAGGCCAGTTTAATAAAGAGCTGGAAGATGTGCGCAATAAAGTTTTAACCATGGGCGGACTGGTTGAACAGCAGATCGAACTCGCTGTAACGGCCTTCTCGACCGGGGACGTGGAAATGGCCGAACTGGTTATCAAACAGGATAATCAGGTCGATGCACTGGAAATGGCTATCGATCAGGAATGTATGCAGATTTTTGCGCTGAGGCAGCCTGCGGCATTCGATTTAAGGTTATTAATCACCGTCATCAAGGTTGTCAATGAGCTTGAGCGCGTCGGCGACATGGCCGAACGCATCGCCGAAATGGCAATACAATTGTCGAATACTGACAACAAGCATGACCAATATTACGAACTGGAACACATGGCGGAATTGGTTCAGGAAATGCTTCATGGCGCTCTGGACGTATTTGCCCGAATGAATGTCGAGGACGTCACTACGATTACCGGTTTGGATGAAAATGTCGATCGTGAATACGGCAGTATTATCCGGCAGCTGATTACCCGGATGATGGAAGACCCGAGAAATATCACCAGAATGTTGGATGTACTCTGGATTGCCCGTTCGCTGGAAAGAATCGGCGACCATGCCTGCAATATTTGTGAGAGTTTGGTTTATATGGTCAAAGGCGAAGATGTGCGGCATTTGACCCAGGAAGAACTGGAAAGGAAGATGAAAGAATAAGAGGGATCGTAAGCCGGAATAAGCCGGTTCGAGCGTCAGCGAGAACAGGCGTTGCCTACATGGATGTAGGTAAGGGGCGTGAGCAGGAGCGGAAGCTTTTCCGGCGCCAGCTAAAATAAAACCTTTTCAGCTTGTAAACTTATCAACCAATCCAGTAACTCTTTCGATTTTTTGCCTGACTGTCGCAGAAAATACCGCCTCACTTGCTACCAGTTTGATAGCTTTCTTTGCTCGGGTAATCGCCGTGTACAGTAATTCTTTGGTTAACACAGGGTTGATGATTTCGGGTAGGACGATCAACACTTCCTCGAATTCAGAGCCTTGGCTTTTATGTATGGTCATCGCAAAAACGGTTTCGCAATGCGGTATGCGCGCAGGCAGGTATTTTTTGATACTGCCGTCGGCGCGTTGGAAAAATACCATCAGTTGTCCTGAGGAGCCTGTCGAAGGAACGCTGTCCTGCATGCAAATACCGATATCGCCATTATAAAGATTCAGCGCCGGGTTGTTTTGCGTGACCATGACCGGCCGCCCCGCATACCATAAACCGGACAAGTCGATGCGCTTTTGCTCGGCCAGTTTTTGCTCAACCCGATAATTGATGTCGGCAACACTGTTTTTCCCCTGCCGGTTGGAACACAGCACCTGAAAACGGCTAAACGCCTGAAAAATAGGCTCAAATTCGGCGTTGGCTTTAATCAACTGCAAATACTCCGCTTGCTGTGCGGCTACATAATCGATCAAATCTTCATGCAGGCATTGCACGGCTTCGTCTCCACCATCGGATAAAATTTGCCAGGCAAGTTGATCCTGCTGAAGGTTGACCGCTTCGGCCAACTCTTTTATAGCGCCGCCGAAACGGTGCGATGTCTTTAACGTGTAGACGTTGTTTTGCAAAGTCTCGGCCATCGCTAAATCGGCTAACACCGCGCCGGATTCGACCGAAGCCAGCTGATCCTTGTCACCCAATAAGATCAAGCGCGCACCGGGCTTTATCGCGTCAAGCAATTTGCTCATCAAGGCCAGATCGACCATGGATGCTTCGTCAACCACAACCAAGTCATAAACCAACGGTTTATCTGCATGATGCCGGAAATATGAAGAGGGCGGCATCGCGCCCAACAAGCGGTGCAAGGTGGTTACGGTTTCCGGGATGCGATTTTTTATCGCGTCCGGACACGGCAATTTCGTCTTGCTAAAACCGATCGACTCCTGAAGACGCATGGCTGCTTTTCCGGTCGGCGCCGCTAATGCAATATGCAGCGGTTGTTCCGCCAATTCCTGCAATAACGCCAGGATTTTAACGACGGTAAATGTTTTTCCGGTGCCCGGGCCGCCGGTTATGATGCAGAAAGACTGTTGCGCCGCCATTTTTGCCGCTTCACGCTGATCGTCGGCTCCAGCTATCGCATCCGGAAAATAACGATCCAGCATCGCGTCGAGTTTTTCAATCGATTGTTCGGCCTGGGTCATTGCCTTGATCTGCATCGCCAGCCGGTTTTCATAATTCCAGTAGCGGTGCAGATACAGGCGATCCTGTTCGATGACCAGCGGTAAGGGATTGAGTTGGTTTTCAAGGTTGGTCTCTACCAGTCCTGAAGCAAGCAGCAATGTTCGGGCATTGTCATCTATTTGAATGCAACTGTGACCCTGGTTTTGCTCGTAAGAGGCTGTCATCGCGATGGTTTCAAAAGCCTGCTTTTGTATCGGGTCTAAGCCGGTGCGCTGACTCAGAAAGCGGGCAAAGGCAATATCCAAACGGCTAAATGATCTGGGTTCGGTTTGCGTTCCTGCACTCAAATCGTAATCTATCAATTATCACCCCCAAACAACGCCGCCAACGCTTCAACCCGTTCCAAATCGGGCCTATCCTGATAAACGCCGCTCATCGGCTGATCCGGCCGCATGCCGCGCACGAACAGATAACGCACACCGCCGAAATGGGTTTCGTAATCATAATCCGGCAATCGCGTTTGTAAGTAACGATGCAGCACTACCGTGTAGATCCAATATTGCAAGCCGTAATTATGTTCGCGCATCGCATGGGTCAAGCTTTCGGGGCTGTAATCCTGCAGGCCGTTGGTTTTGTAATCCATCACATAATAACGGCTTTCTGCTGAACTTGGATACGCGCAGATAAGATCGATAAATCCAGTCAGATAACCGCACATCTGCTTGGCGGTCAACGGCTGAAAAGCCGGTGTGTCGCGCAGAATATGATTAATCTGGGCGGCGTCCATCATTTGCATCGATAAGTAAAACGGCATTTCCTTTAGACACTGCTGTTCCATCAGATTCATCAGGCAAAAATCGGTATGGGTTGCAGACAGCGGTGTTGAAACCACCGCTTGCAACAGTTCATCAAGCAAAGCCGGGCGTTCCAGTTTTAAGCCGTAGCGTTGGCAAGCCTTGTCCCGCTGCAATGTAATATCCTTACGCTGGGCTAGTTCGATGAATGCATTATTTTCCAGCAGATCATGCACGACATTGCCGGTATGCGCGCCTCGAGGTAATTCCATTACTGCATTACCGGGTTCAGGCTTGACGGTGAGCATCTGTTCTCCGGCCTTATCTTCCGGCAACTCCGGCGCATCATGCTGGCTTAATGCAGACAAAGCCGTGTAGCTGCTCATCTGCCAGCGGGTATATAGCGATCTTTTACGCTTTTTTGCCTGTAATTGGGCGTGTACGACCGATTTTTGATAGCTTCCGTTTAACTCACCCTGCACTTCCAGCAAGCGGTAGGCAAAAGCCTGCCCGGCCTGATCCTGAAAGCTTTTCAGTTTTGCCTGTTGCCGGGAAAAATCGGCTTCAGCAAATTCAAGCAGCCAAGCCATCGACGAATCATTCGTCGTGTCCTGAGAACGTACGTCGCCCCAAGCAATATAACAGCGGTATTTGGCGCGGGTAACCGCGACGTAGAACACCCGCAAATCCTCGGCCAGCTCTTCGTCTAACGCCAGTTTGCGGTATCGATCAAAATCCCCTGACCCCAAATCGACTATGGTCCAGCCATTTTCATGACACCTGATCAACGATCGTTCGCTGTTTAAACGATCGCTACGTTGCCAAAGATAAGGGCAAAATACGATTGAATATTCCAGGCCCTTGGAGCGATGCATGGTGACAATTTTGACCGCATCGTCATCGCTTTCAAGACGCAACTGCTGCTCTTCGATGCTACTTTCTTTAACAATCGCATTGCATAGCCAGTCCAGGGTTTTATTGATGCCCAGATGCTCATCAACGGCAGCCTGTTGTACCAGTTCGATAAGATGATACAGATTAGTTAATTGCCTTTCCGCCATCAATGTTTTAGAGATGCCTGCCCTGATTTTTTCTTCACGAAACAAATGCTGCATCATCGCCATTAATCCGTTCTGCTGCCAGTTCTGATAATAGTTCAGAAACCGCGACATCCAGGCGTCGAGTTCTATTTCGTTGTTGCTAAGCTGATAGACCGTTTGGCCATCCAAATCAAACCAGTCCAGCGTCAGCGCTTGCTTGAGTAGACCGCCATCACCGGGCTGAGCGACAGCCTGCAACAGGCTGTATAAATCGGCCGCTTCCTGCGAAGCAAAAACCGATTCCGTGCTGTTTAACACTGAAGGTACACCAACCAGGCGCAATGCTGCCTGATAGTCTCTGGCCTGGGTATTGGTTCTTACCAGAATCGCAATGTCTTTGGGGTGCAAAGCTCGATTCATCGGCTGCAATGCGTAATCACCTGTCAACAACTCGGCTATTTCATTAACAACGGCAATCCTGATTTCCTCGGCCGCCTTGCCCGCAGTCCAGTACCCCGTTTTACTATCGCTTTCAGGTAACTGCCACAACATCATCGGCGGCATTGCTTGTCCTGCTTGATGTAGTTCGCCGTTATCTGCCGACAAGCCAGGCTTTACGTCAATAAATTCCAGACCATCCAGAAAAAAGGCTCGCTCTCTTTGAAACAATGCATTGACTGCATCGACCAATTTCGGATGCGATCGCCAATTTTTGCCTAAGGTAAATTGATGCTCGGCCTGCTTTTGCGCATCCAGATACGAATAAATATCCGCACCGCGAAATTTATAAATTGCCTGTTTGGGATCGCCGATTAAATATAAATACTGGCTGGGAGCGGCAAATAATGAGGAAAAAATAAACCACTGGCTGTCATCGGTATCCTGAAATTCGTCGATCAAGGCGACTTCAAAACGCTGTTGTAATTCAGCCGTCAGCAGTTCGCCTTTTTCGCTTTGCAACGCCTCAGCCAAGCGGCTGATTAAGTCATCGAACGACAGTACATTAAGCAGTTGCAAGCGTTTATCCATCTCCTCGCGCAAATGGTCTAACAGTGTTTTGCGAAATACCAGGGCAATTTGTGTAAACGCCAACGCCAGCGCATCGAAAACAGAGGTATCTATCGCTAATTCAGCTAGATACTCGGCCTTACGCTGCTCGCCGGTATGGGTTTTATTGGCTCTGAATTTACCGCCATGCAGGGCTTCCATCAAACCGTTTCCGGTCAATAAGGCAAACGCTTCAGCATCGGGAATGCATGTGGTGGCACCATGCAGCCACGCACTTAGCGATTTATAGTGATAATCGAATGCATCGGTATAACTAGTCTTGAATTTTCCGTCGGCGAAACAATGCCGTAAAGTATTTGCACATAGGTCACCGGAGTCTTTAGCCAAGTCCGCTTGCCGTTGTAATTCTTTTAATGTGATCTCCAAGCTCTGACAATCCGGATAGATTTGAGCTTGAAAGCCGTTACCGGGAAAGGCGGCAATGCTGGCAAACAAAGCATCCGGGGTGTTAAAGCCCGCCGTTAATACCTCAACCTCCCACGCCGAACGTTGGTATACCTGCTTACGCCAAAAATCATCTACACAAGCCTGTTTAATATCCGCCAAATCGCCGGTTAATTCGGCATCGAATAATTGCCCACTTTCCAGCGCATGTTCCCTTAAAACACGTTGACAGAAACCATGAATGGTAAAAATTCCGGCTTGGTCTATATTCAGCAGCGCCATTTGAAGACGTTGCTTGACCAGTTCCGGCTCTATATCCAGATTAGCCAGCCAGACGATAATATTCTTGTCGATGTTTTCGGCATGCCCATCCAAAGCTCGCCTAGCCTCTGCCAATCTGCATCGCACGCGGTCTTTAAGCTCTTCGGTTGCCGTTTTGGTAAATGTGACCACCAGCAATTTTTCAATGGAAATACCCTGCTCGACTACAAAACGTAGCACCAGCATCGCTATAGCATAGGTTTTCCCTGTTCCGGCGCTGGCTTCAATCAGGTTTACGCCCTTCAGAAGCTCGGTTTGAACCGGATCGAAATTATTAATTTTCATGCTTAAATATTCCATGCTATTTGGAGTTGGCATCCAAGTCGAACCACATCATATTTATTTTATCTTGGTCCAATGTTTAATTATGTTTTCCATAGTAAGCTTCCTGCCAGTGGAATTGATAGGTGACTTTGCTAATTTTTAGCTGTTTTCCGCATTCAAATTTAATAATCAAGCACATGTACGCTTTTCCACAGTTTTTGTGGATAACTCTGTGTATAAGATATAGATAACGTTATTCAGACCCGATTAAACCTATCTGTTGTTTAGATTGTATCATTTTTATACAGAAGATTAATATTTTTATAATCAATAGGTTACATTTATAGATTTTAAGGTTAGGCGTCTGCATTAAAGGGATTTCGGTATTTATTGTCCCAAACTCAATCTGTGCATAAACAGCATGATAAACCTATGAATTAAGTTAACCATGGCATTTGTTATTATGCTTAACTGAGCATAATGAGCTGCGCTCAACAGTTGGAAAAACTCAGGTCAAAAAAAAACCCAAGCGATGAGGCTTGGGTTTTTAGGATAAGAGCTTGGCGATTCCCTACTTTCGCATGGCAAACT